>JACROX010000051.1 GCA_016214225.1 Candidatus Peregrinibacteria bacterium
CTTTGCCGACTTGATAGCTTAAATCAAGCTACAACGGACACTGTAAGTACGGCTGAAACCGAGACATTCTCCCTTGAAACTCCGCTTGTGGTGAAGAAAGGAGATGCCGCGATCATCAAGGTATATGCGGATTACAAGGCAGGCATAGGAGCCGCTACTGAAAACTTCATAGTTAAATGGAAAACTACAGATTGTTTGTCAGGTACGGGCGCTTCAACAGGTCAGACAGTTTCTGACGCGACTTGCGACACGGGTGCCGGTCAAGCTATGACTTATGCCGCATCCGGTACATTGACATCAAGCTGGGGTAATAATCCTACGGCTAATGAAAATGTAGTTGCCGGTGGAAGCAAAGTTTTATACGGAGACTACAAGTTCGTAGCAAGCAATGAAAACGTTATCTTGAAGACTGTTGCCTTCACAAGAGGTGATGGAGCAACGGGAGTTACTGGTGCGGATGCCAACTTCGGACAACTTTCATTGTATCGTGTAGACGGTACTACGGAAAAATTCCTGCAATCGGCATACATTGGAGCTTCAAGCAAAGTTACATTTGATCTTGAGGCGGCAGGCGTTCCAACAGCATACAGAACGGCTGTAAAGGACGCGACTGTCAAATTAAGACTTTATGCTGATCTAAAGACAACAACGGCAGGTGCTACATCCGGAACTTCGGATAAATTCACACTTGCCGCTACTACTGACGTTACGGCGACAGGAGGAGGTTCAGGTTCAGCTATTAACGCTTCCGCGACAGTAACAGGAAGCGTATACAAAGTTATAAGAAAATCTGTTCCAACTCTAGCTCTTGCCACGACAGGTCTATCTACAAACCTTGGTAACGGAACTGCTAAATTAATCCAGTTCACAATTACTGCTGACGCGGCTAATGATGTCGCGTTCAAGAAACTTTCCTTCGACTTGACTACGAACGACGCGAGCGGAGCAGGTTTGACGCTTGGAACTGTTGGGATGTACACCTCATCGGATACATCCACTCCTATCACCATGATTGGTGCGGCAGGTAGTGGTACGGCTACAACTTGTGCTGATGGCGCTGGAGCAACCGTTTCAGTAGCTTCAACAAGCATTGTCTGCGCGTTCAGTTCTGAACAAACAGTCACAGCCGGTACAAGCAAGACTTACTATATTCAAGGGACCGTAGGAGGCTCTGCTACAAGCGATTCTATCGTTGTTAAGTTGAGCGCTGAAGAAACAGCTACAGGATTGGCTGCCGCTACAAATTCCGAATATGTTGACGATCATGCTACAGGTGTTGTTGTTCTCGATACCGCTTTGGCAAAGAGTGGTACGGAAACAAACGTTAAACATATCTGGTCAGATCTATCTTCTGGAGCAAGCCATTCAGACTCTACAGCGGATAGCGCGGGTTCAGCAGACTGGACAGGTGGTTACCTATTAAAGACTCTTCCATCTGATTCATTCTCAATAAGCCGATCATAATCGACTTAGTCAGACTCTAGTCTCAAGCAAAATTATCCCTCCCAGCCGCAAGGCCGGGGGGGATTTTTTTTAAAATACCCCAAAACGCTCCTACAAGCGGGTATACCTTACTGCTCTACCTTCGCCAATCCTTTCAATTTTTTTCATATTGAGAAGTTTGTTTAGGACTTGCAAGATAGTTGGAGCCGGCATTTTTAACTGTTTTTGCAATTCGCGCGGAGTAACTTTTTTGTGTTTTTGAAGATAGCTCCATACCTCTAATTGTTTCTCTGACAACAAATGTTCTATTGATTCGCTGGACAAAAGACTTATTGCTCTTTTTGTTTGTTCAAATAGAATCGTTAAGAAAAATATAAGCCAGGGAGTGATATTTTCGTTGTTTGTTTTCCATGATTTTTGAGATTTGTTTAAAGCTAAATAATAAGCCTCTTTATTGTCTTCCACTAATTTTTCATGTGAAATATATGGTATGTATTCGTAGCCGTTTTTCAACAGTAATAAATTTGTTAAAGTGCGTGAAACCCTCCCATTCCCATCCTGAAACGGATGTATGGACAAAAATTCAAATATAAAATTCCCAATGATTATCAGCGGATGAATTTCTTTTTTATCAAATTCATCGATAGTCCAATCAATCAATTCATTCATTTCTTTAGAGACAAGATGAGGAGGAGTCGGATCGAATAACACACCTATGACATTTCCATCGAAATCTTTAGCTTCAACTCTATTGCTTCCGAATTTATAATTTCCCCTATGACGAACGTCTTTCACCGAGTACTTCAAAAGTTCATTGTGAAAATGCCTGATTGTCCCCTCACTGAATTTGATGGTTCTGAAGGAATCAAAAATGTTTGTCAGCAATTCAGCATAGCCGGACACCTCTTGTTCGTCACGCGTTTTGAGTTTTTGGATTTTCAATCCTTTTAATAATTTTTCAACTTCATCATCCGATAATTTTGCCCCTTCTATACGGGTGGAGGCGCCGCTTGACGTGATAATGACGGATTTTTTTAGTCGGCTAAGAATCTGAGGGGACAGATGAACGCCCGCCTTCCATTGTCCCTTGGATTCTTCGATCTGGCTTATTAATCCATATATTTTATGGGTGACATCCTGAGCGAAAGAAAATCTATTGGTAAATTTTTTCATAATTTTGCATTGATACATATCGTATATATGCAATTATATGTGATTATAGGTGATTTAGCAAGGGGGAAATATCCTTCCATGATTTTAAGGTGCGTTTTGTTGACAATAATGAGCAAAATGCTACATTATGGGCATAATATATTTTACAAAATATGTTTCATAAAAAAATCCTAGCCATCGCCATCTTATCCTCTGCTATCCTCTTATTTCCCGCTTGCAAAGCCACTCCGGACGTAGCAGATATTTTAAAAGAACCTCTTCCTCAAAATACTGTAAACATGCCAAAAGCGATTTACGATGGCTTTATTAAAGACATCCAAACGGCGCGCAAAAATATCGCCGATAAAAAAAACATACCCGATGCCTATATAACATTGGGGATGGCGTATAAAAACTTCAAAGAATACGAAAAATCCTTTGCGATGTATGATGAAGAAGTAAAACTTTATCCGACAAGCATAGTCGGATGGCTCAACAGAAGCTCTATTTTGGAAGACATGGGCAGATACAGAGATTCGTACGAAAGTTATAAATCAGCCCTGAAAGTCGCGATTTTGCCTGAAGCATATTTTAGAATGGGCATAATTCTCAAACAAAACTTAAACGGTTCTGATGCTGAAATACGCGCTCTATACGATGAAGCCTTAAAAAACACGGAATATAATCCGATGATAGTCGAAAATTATCTCGCGTATTTAGTGAAAGATAAAAATGATGCCAAATCCGCCGATAAAATTCTAAACGCGGCATTAAAAGCCTATCCGCGAAACGAACGCTTCTTGGAAATAAAAAAGAGTTACGATAATTTGTAATTTTCCTATATAATCGAATCAATTGTTAACCTCTTTTTTTATGAAAAAATTATCCTTAGTTCTCTTTTTAACCATATTCTTTTCTTTAAGCATATCGGCTTTTGCCTTGCCGACAATCGCTTCCAAAGACAACACGGCCTTTTTGCGCTATTACAGCCCGACAGCATTCAGCGGGATTACAATAACCGATGACGCGACTACGCCTGCTATAAAAGCCGATAACGACATCAGGATTCAGATCCCGTCTTCAATTAACGCGATATTCGACGAAGAGAATACGAAAAGAGAATTTACAGTTGAGGGCACGGCTGTAACAAACGGCAAAATTTCGACGACTCCCGCGATAACTTTTGAAGATAAAGACAAAACTGTTGTCATCCCTGTTGATAAAGATTTTACCGCCGGCGAATCTGTAACAATTTACAAACTTTACGCCAGAGGCTTCAATGAATTGAATGGAACGCCATTAAATTTAGAGCTTATTTACGACAAAAACGCCACATCGATAAAAGACGTAAAAACAATCACGGTTACAAATAGCACGTATACGGATAAAACTCCGCCGCAAGTTCCGACAAACGTAAAAATCACGCAGACATCGGACACATCAGTTAAACTCACATGGACAAACCCAACGGATCTCGATGTTATTTTGGTAAAAATTTTAAGAGGATTAAATTATTTTCCCGTTTCATCATCTCCATATAATTCGGTTGGTAAAGGCGTGGAAGAATTCACCGATACGGGACTAAAAGTCGGAGATAAGGTTAAATACCAACTCGGAGCCGAAGACAGCCTGAACGCGGGCAAATATACAGATATTTACGAATACACGTTGGTGAATTACGCGGATATTCAAAAAGCGGATGAGGAAGCTAAAAAAGCGGAAGATGCCAAGAAGGCCGAAGAAGCCGCTAAGAAAGCTGAAGAGGATGCCAAAAAAGCGGCCGAGACCGCTAAGGCAAATGAAGATGCTTCAAAAACAACAACGGAAACAGGCGAAAAATCAACGGTAACGCCAACAATTACTTTCTCCGACGTATCCGCGCACTGGGCAAAAACCGTTATAGAAAAAATGGTTGAGAAAAAGATTGTAAAAGGAAATCCGGATGGCAAATTTGCCCCTGACGCGCCATTAAATCGCGCGGAATCTTCAGCGATGCTGTATAGAATTTTGAAGCGAAAAGAGCCGGATCCCACCACGGAAAAGCCTTTTTCCGATGTAGAATCAAATAAATGGTATGCCGGATATATTTCATATTTAAAAGACTTAAAATTGATTAGCGGTAATCCGGACGGCTCATTTAAGCCATCGGAAAATATAAATCGAGCGCAATTTTTAGCAATGGCAATGAACATGTATTATTTCATTTCCGATGCCACGGAAAAAGCCGCGATTGACGCGCTAAAAAAAGGAGAACAAACAAAAGCTTACATGGATTTAAAAACAGATTGGTACACTTCAATAGTAACCGCGGCGACAAAAAAAGGATTTATAGGTGGATTAGATTGCGGTAATTCAAAGTGTTTTAACGCCAATGCGAGCATTACAAGAGCTGAAGCTGTCGCCATTATTGATAAAATGTTCAACACATATCTCGAAACTTCAAAGAAAAATTAGAAAAATTTTAAGAACTTTTTAGGAAAATTTTACATTGAACGTGTAAAAAAGAACCGCGCCAAGAAAAGAGCGGAGGGTGATCTGTAAAAAATAAATCAGACTTTCATCCTCCGCCAAGCCCCAAGCACACCGCTGTGGCGGTGTGCCAACTTTTACGGTGAGCCCGCCATAGGGGGGACGAACTCCTACCTAAAAACAATCTTCAGTGCTATAATCACCTGCGCTAAAAAGCAAAAACCATGCCGCGGGAAAAAATCTCAATTATCATAATTCACTACAACACTCCTCATTATCTTCAAACATGTTTTGACGCGATTTTGAAACAGACATATGAAAACATAGAATTGATTTTTATTGACAATAATTCACCGAACGACGAGTGGAAAAAAACAGCCGAAGAATTTAAAGAAAAATTTAACGAAAATCCGGCAAGGAATTTTAAAATCATAGCCAACAAGGAAAATCTTGGATACGCGAAAGCGGCTAATCAAGGGATAAAAATGGCTATCGGCAATACTGCCGCCGAGCCGGCGCGGTACGTTGTCATTACAAATCCTGACATAATTTATACTCCGGAATATTTTGAAAAAATTATCGCGCGCATGGAAAAAGATCCGAAAATAGCCGGCATTACGGGCAAAGTTTACAAGTATGATTTTGATAAAAAAATGCCAACGGACATCATTGATACCGTCGGACTTTTTGCGTACAGAAATCGCCGAATAATAGACAACGGACAGGGAGTGATAGACACGGGTCAATTCAGTAAGGAGCAAGAAGTTTTTGGGATCTCCGGCGCGTGCCCTTTGTATCGGAGAGAAGCGCTTGAGAACGTTAAAATCATATGCGAGCGCACGGCGCGAGCGCGCAACGAGGCGAACAATCTGGCTTTGCCAGTTGTGAGACGAAGCGAGCTTATCAAATACGAGTATTTTGATGAAGACTTTTTTATGTATAAAGAAGACGTGGATCTATCATGGAGATTTTTACTTTACGGATGGAAAAATTTATATTATCCGGAGGCTGTCGCGTATCACGGACGAGGCACGGGGGTTTATCAAAGATTTTCCGCGAAACAAGTTTTTAAAAACAGAAAAAAATTAAGCCAATTTCAAAAAAAATATTCATTCACAAATCAGCATTTGATGCAGGTGAAGAATGAAACGGCAAAAACATTCTTCAAAAATTTCCCATCCATTTTTTTTAAGGAACTTTTTACGCTCGGCTATATCACAATTTTCGAACCGTATCTTTGGAGAAGCGTTATAAACTTTTTCAAAAAACTCCCATCGGCCTTAAACAAGCGCAAAATCATCATGCGAAACAAAAAAATCTCCGACAAAGAAATGTCAAAATATTTTCAAAAAAAGCCAAAATATTTACAGTGAAATAATAAAGATGGGATAATTATATTTCTGCAGGGCGTGAGGAGCCGGCTGCAGTATTTAAGGAAATTGATAATTCAGCCGGCGACGCCCGAGGCGAGCTTGAGATGTTCTTGAATTACGGCGAAGTGAAAGCGAAGCCGTCCATGCAGAAGTATAATTATCCCATCTTATCTATTAATCATCTCAGAACAATCACTCCAGCCATATGTCCGTTTCCGCCTTTTTGCGCCCTAAAGGAGAAGAATTCTTCATTTTCGCATACGGTGCATCTGTTCGCGAATTCAATATTTTCAGCCAAAACTCCGGAGTCAGTCATTTGATCAAAACTGCATTTCCATAAATCAACATGATAACTCCCATCAACATATTTTTGCATAAATTCCGGAAGCTCATTTGCCGGATCGCTAAATTCCGCCGAGCATTCTCCGAGAGATGGCGAAACTCCGACAAAAATATCACCGGCATTACATCCAAATTCTTCCTTCATTTTTAAAATTGTTTTTCCGAGAATGTTTGATTTATTTCCTTTCCACCCGCAGTGTACGGCGGCGATAACTTTTTTCACGGGATCAAACATCAAAACTCCTTGGCAATCCGCAAATCTCACAATCAGTCCAACATCTCTAACATCAGTAACAAAGCCATCAATTCCATAGAAAGGATTTTTAATTCCCAATTTTAAATCAGCGGTTTCAAATTCGGATTCAAACAAAATTTTCTCATCAACTTTCCCGGAAATATTATCGCCGGAACTTTTAATTATCATAACTTTATCCGTATGTTCTTGATACGCTATAAAAAGCCCACGAGCCGAAATTCCTGCGCTTTCCAAAAACAATCTATAATTTTCTTCAATGTTTTTCATCGAATCTCTGTCTTCGCGAATCTCCAAATTAAGGCTCCCAAAGCCACCTTTACTCACTCCGCCTCTTCTCGTTGAAATCGCGTGATTTATTAAATCACTAAATTTCAATAAATTTCCGAACTGATAAAACGGAACTTTACGGCCGTCCGTCCCCTTAGGACTGCCAACCAATTTAATCATATTGCTTGATTACATAAGGTAGAGTAAACGCTATGTCGCTCGCGGAAAAAGCCACTCCTTTATTTTTTCTTAAAACATCTCCGCCGGCTCCGGTAATATAAGCCGCGCATTTTGCCGCGGTAAATCCTTCAAGTCCTTGAGCCAAAAAAGTGGCGCACACTCCAGCCAAAACATCACCGCTGCCGCCGACAGTCATGCCCGCGTTTCCGGTCATGTTCATTTCAACGTCTCCTTCTTCTGAAGATATATAATCAATATGCCCTTTAAGCAAAATATTTATGTGCAAATCCATCGAAATCGATCTTAAAAGTACAATGGATCTCGCGTCATCCTTGTCGATTTTCACGTCTTTGTCTATCAAATTTCTAAATTCATTTTGATGAGGAGTTGCAAGAATTGTTTGCTGTAAAGGAAATTTTTCGATTTTTTTCAAAACGGAAATCGCGTCTGCGTCCAAAACTGTCGGGATATGGAGATTTTTTACTATCTCCAAAACCGCTTCCAAAGTTTCATCGCGGCCGGCAAGACCGGGCCCTATCAAAATACTGTCGCACTCTTTTCCAAAATCAATAACGTCGGAAACGCATTCGATATTTAAAAATTGTCCGGAATATTTTTTCACGATAAAATCCGGATATATGCTTCTCGTGCATTCAAAATTACACTCGGGAACATATAAATAAACCAAATCCGCGCCGCTGTATAAAGCTCCAAGTCCTGCCAAAATCGGCGCGCCGTAATAATCTATACTGCCGCCGACAATCAGCACTTTTCCATTATCGCCTTTGTGCGAATTGGGATCTCTTTTGGGAAAAATCTGCGCAACATTTGATTTTTTTATTTCAACGATCGCCATAAAATTATTTATCTAAATTATAAAAGGATTTTCCTCCGGCAAATTCAGCACTATCTCCAAGCTTGTCTTCAATTCTCAATAATTGATTGTATTTGCAAATTCTATCGGTGCGCGAAAGTGAACCTGTTTTTATTTGTCCGGTTTCCATGGCGACGACAAAATCAGCGATAGTCGTGTCTTCGGTTTCCCCGCTTCTATGTGAAACAATAGCCGTCCAATTCGCGTCTTTCGCCATTTTTACGGCATCGATTGTTTCAGTTAAAGTCCCGATTTGATTTAATTTTATCAAAATGGAATTCGCGGCTTTTTCTTCTATGCCTTTCTTAAGTCTTTTCACATTGGTAACAAGAAGATCGTCTCCAACAATTTGAATTTTCCCGTTAACGCTTTGGAGCATTTTTTGAAAACCTTCCCAGTCATCTTCACTGTGAGAATCTTCTATGGAAATAATCGGATATTTTCTCAAAAGAATATCGTAATAACTGACAAGATCGCTGTTCGTAAGCTCCTGCGGCTTGCCGTCAACTTTGATTTTATATTTTTTTGATTCGCTGTCATAAAATTCACTCGCCGCAGGGTCCAAAGCAATCATTATATCTTTCCAGGGCTTATATCCGGCCTTTTCCATGGCCTGCATGATGTAGTCCAAAGCCGCTTCATTATGCGGTAAATTAGGCGCGAACCCTCCCTCGTCTCCAACGGAAGTGGAAAGCCCGTTATCTTTTAAAATTCCTTTTAATGAATGAAAAACCTCTGCGCCCATTCTTAAAGCCTCTCTGAAATTAGCGCCTCCAACAGGCATAATCATAAATTCTTGAATATCCAAACCGCTATCCGCGTGTTTTCCTCCATTCATTATATTCATCATTGGAGTAGGCAATTTTTTGGCTTCCGGATTCAAATATTCGTAAAAGAAAATTCCTCGTTCATTCGCGCTTGCATGCGCGCAAGCCAGAGAAACACCCAAAATAGCATTTGCTCCAAGTTTGCTTTTATTTTCCGTCCCGTCCATTTCAATCATTTTTTTGTCTATTGTTTGCTGATCTTCGCTATCCATTCCGACAAGTTCTTTAGCGATAATTTCTTCAACATTTTTCACCGCCGTAAGAACTCCTTTCCCGAAATATCTCGATTTATCTCCATCGCGAAGCTCAACAGCTTCATGAATACCGGTTGAAGCGCCGCTCGGAACAATGGCTTTGCCAAAGGATTTTTCAGTTGTTACATCAACTTCAACAGTCGGCGTGCCCCTTGAATCCAAAACCTCGCGAGCATGTATTTTTATTATTTTTGCCATATTGAAATTTGTTAATTCTCGGGGAATATTATCAGCAAGGAAGCCGTATTACAATTCCAAACTATACAAGGAAAGAGGTATCAGATTTTTTCATCAATCATGTATGGCGTTGCGGACACTGCATGCAGTGTCCGCATTCGGCGGAGCGTACATGTTAGCGTAGCCGAATCGTCATTGATTGATGAAAAAATGGATCAGTAGATAATTTCTTTGAATAAATTGTTTACAATGTTTTTAGGCATAAAATGTTGAGATGCGGAAAAGGAAGAAATTGATATCACGAACGCCGCGAACTAAAGCCCTGAATCC
>JACROX010000062.1 GCA_016214225.1 Candidatus Peregrinibacteria bacterium
TGATCGAATGGCTCATAGAGTACAATATCCTCAGACCTCACGAAACCCTCCATATGAGAACCCCTGTATCTTATTATTTCACCAAATTCTATACCCCTCGTTCTGACCAAGGGGTGTACCTAAGACTATGGAACCGTACAGCGCATTGACTTTATGGCATAAAAAGCCTAAAATTCGCCTTCTGTTTAAAATTTATTAAAAAATACAAATGGATGGAAACCATGAGGAAAATGAAGGATTTGATACGGATATTGGTCCGGATACTGCTTCCATCGCCACTGATCCATCCTCAACAGCACAACCAGGAAGAAAGGAGGAGTCTGTTGAGACACGTCCGGCAGCCACGGAAGAGATATCCCTCGTTTTAACAGAGATAGAAGGCAAACAAAAAAAATACAAAAACATAAACCGAATACTAACCACTATTAAAGACAGAACCCCTCCCGAAATTTCAATTAAAGAATTGGAAATAATATTTGGGGCAAAATCACTCATAAGCATCAGAATAAACAAGCTTAACCACCAAAACAGACTATTGCAAAAACACAGACTGTCTTTCGTCCACAATAAATCCGGCGGATATCTATTGGTAAAATTATTAAGATCAGAGCCGGCGAAGGAAATTCCAATAGACAGGCCGATGCCATTAAGGCTCGCGACACAAGAAGAAATTGAAAAAGCTCTAAGATTAATGGACAAACAAGAAAAAATGGGCACAAAAAAATCCACGACCACAAGGCAAATTTTAGAAAATCTGCGCGAGGGGAAAATATCCCGAGAAGAGTTAAAAAAAATATTCAATAGAGGAACCTCCGTAGCAAGCAATATCGCGAGAATAAACACCAGAAATCAGTTATTTAAAAGACTGGGATTATCTCTCAAGCTATCGAAAGACAGAAACTACTATACATTGACGAAGGAGGGAGAAATCGCAAAAACCCCTGACTATACGGACGAAATAACAACAGACTTGAGAAGACAATTAGCAGAAGCTTTAGAAAGAGCGGAAAAAGCGGAAAAAACTGTTAGAGAAATAAGAGAAACATTAACGGCCGCAATAAGAGAAGACAGGGTGGAAAAGAAAAAACCGGACGCGGAGATTGAAGTGGGAATTCCAGACGGAACAAAAACAATAAATCAAGGTTCCAAAAATAACGGGAAACCTATTGCCTTAACGGCATTCAGAGTAGAAACCCTCGAAAACTTGGCAACACAAGAAATAGACCTCACTCTTGCCACAATAAAAACAGCGATATTCAGCGCGCTTCAAAAAGAAGAAGGCCTTAATCTACCGGCAATCAAGGCATTAATATTGCGATGCGCCATTCTCGTAATACAAAGTAGCAGAAAAGTAAAAGAGCAGGATAAAGCAAAATTAGGAACCCTCGCGGAGGAATTAAGAAAAATACAAACGGAAACCCGAAAATCAGAGATATTAAGAGCTGTAAATAAAATACTGCGTTAAGAAACATTTGCATGCTATAATACGGCCACCATGAGCATAACAAAGACATGTAGAATTACAAAACAGCCATTCATAGTTTCCGATAAAGAAATTGCATTTTATAAAAAAATGGGAGTTCCAATTCCAACAATATCTCCGGTGGAACGCATAAGAATCATGATGTCATTTCGGAACGAATGGAAACTTTTCAAAAGAAAATGCGACGCGACGGGCGACGAAATAATAAGCGCGTACCCCAAAGACAGTCCATTCAAAGTATATAAAAACGAAATATGGTGGGGAGACAGCTGGGACGCGACGGATTATGGCAGAGATTTTAACTTCAATAAGCCGTTTTTTGAACAATACGCGGAACTTCAAAAAGAAGTGCCTCGAGAAGGAACATCGATTTTCAATTGCGAAAATTCAACGGGAGAAGTTTTGGCCTGTGAAAAATGCGGAGATGAAATTTATTCCACCTATACCACAGAAAGAGAAGAGAAAATATATTGTGAAAAATGTTATTTAGAGGAAATCTACTAATACATAAGATCAAACAAAATTGGCAAACACAACATTCATCTCCCTCGATCTCGAAACAAACGGGATAGACTCAAGCAAAAACAAGATAATAGAATTTGGCGCGGTTAAATTCGATTTCAAGAATAAAGAAAATCCGATAACGGAAAAATTAAATTTTTTTGTTAATCCCGGCGCTCCCCTGCCTCAAATAATAACACATATCACGGGGATAAAAGACGCGGATCTCGAAAACGCCGAATCGATTGAATCGAAAATAAAAGAGATTGAAAACTTCATCGGCGACTTACCCATTGTCGGACACAATATCCAATTTGACATCTCATTCTTAAAAACAAACGGCATAAAAACGGGAGGTAAATTTTATGATACATTCGTATTGTCCAGCATAGTACTGCCAAATCTGCCATCATACAGTTTGGAGATTTTAAGCGCAGAATTGAATCTTCAACATAAAGAAAAACACCGCGCGCTGGATGATTCGATCGCCGCGATGGAACTTTTTATAAAACTCGCGGAAAAATTTCAGACGCTCGAAAAAGAAATATTCGAAAAAATTCACTCGCTCCTCGAAAGAACAAATTGGCCGCTGAAAGATTTTTTACTCGGCTTAAAACACGCTAAAACCGCAAGACCGAAAAAGAAAAAACTTGAACTCCAAATACCAAAACCGGAAAAATCACGAAGGATTAAAGCCCTAAAAAATCAGATAGCGCTGCCGCTTTTTGAAGAAACCACAAACCCGGAAATAAATCTCGAACAACTCAACATTATTTTAGAGAATAAAAAAAATCTTCTTGTTGAAATTGATCCGTATTACAAACAAATTATTAAATATCTGTCGAAAAAGATAGACGCAGCCTCATATATTTCAATTTCAAGCAGACTTTTCAGGGAAATTGAAAAAGAAATTCCGGATAATTTCGCAAAACTCGAATCTCCAAAAAAATACGTTTCAATAAAAAGATTAAAAGAATTTTCGGAAAAACATTTTTTTGAAGACTATGAAATAAGCGCGCTGATAAAATATTTAGTATGGATAAAAGCCACAAAAACAGGGCTGCTGGATGAAGTCTTTCTTTTAAACGAAGAAAAATCCACGTTTCAATTTATAAACATCAATGACGAAATCGACCCGACACAAGAATTATTTTTCAAAAAAGCGCTCGAAAAAGATAAAAATAATCCTTCAATTTGCTCGCACTCATACATTATTGAGAACAAATCGGAAATAAAAGGAGATTTGATAATCTTAGACATAGATCACTTTATAAAAAATCTGCACTACGAAAATTCCCTGCATTTAAGCCTGAATCACCTTCCAAAAACGGATGAAATATCAATGACAATGGGACTTATCGGAATAATTTTTGAGAAATATAAAGACGAAAACGAATATACAAATCGCTCGACAATAACGGAAGAAATAATTTCCTCGCGAGACTGGCAAAACGCGAAAAACAGCATAGAGAAGCTGACACACAGACTCTCGGAATCGGAAGAAAAAAACGATCAACTAAAAATTCTTCAGGATTTTTTTTCAAAGCAACCCGAAGGGTTGCTAGCCAGTAGCGTGAGCGAAGCGAACTCCGCACCCGAAACAGACACTCATATTTCATTCATAGAACAAGATCAAAATAAGAACATGTACATAGTAAAAGCACCGACCTCCATAAAATCCGCTTTTGAGAAAATTTATAAAAACTGCGGATCAATAAAAATATTGAGCGAATGTTTGAATATAAATGACAACGGCAATTTTATAAAAAATCTGCTCGGGATCCCAAGAGACACGGAAGTCAAAAAACTCGCTCTTGAAAGCGATAAAAATAAACTCGAGATAAAAACGATTCAAAATATTCCAAGAGAATTAACTCAAAACTTGGAAAGAAAAGAATACGAAAAAACAGCGCTTTTAAATATTTTGAAAACTTTTATTGACGACAAAAAAGGCCACATGGCAATAACTCTAAATTCGCATCAGCAACTCGAATATTTCACATTAAATCTTCAAGAAATTTTTAAAGACTCGGAAACAAAAATAATCTCTCAAATGACGGGGTCGCTAAACAAAGTTACGGAACAACTCAAACAAAATCCTGAAAACGGAGTCCTTCTGATAACCCCGAAGTCGTGGGAAAAATTCAATAGATACGACCTAATTGACACTCTTATAATAACAAAAATCCCATTCTATCCGCCAAGCGAAACATTCATCTGCGCGCTTGAACAAGGGTACCAAAACCCATTTATGGAACTGCAAATCCCCCTAGCCATAATCGCCTTAAAAAGGATGATGAATTCACTAAAAATCACCGCGCAAAACATTCAAGGAAAGGGAGTAATCATTCTCGACCCTCGCCTCATCACAAAAGATTACGGAAAAATCTTCTTGGGAAACATCTAAAAACCGCAGCACCGGAACTTAAAAAACTATTCCGCCACACGGACACTTCAGTACCTATAATGTTCAGGCTTATACGGTCCCTCAATTTTCACACCCAAATATTTTGCCTGCTCTTTCGTCAATTTATCAAGCTTTACGCCAAGTTTTTTCAAATGCAACCTTGCGACTTCTTCATCCAAAACTTTTGGCAAAGTATAAACTCCCGGCTTATACTTGCCATATTTTGTGAAAAGCTCAATCTGCGCGAGCACCTGGTTCGTAAAAGAACTGCCCATCACGAACGAAGGATGTCCGCTCCCACAGCCAAGATTCACAAGCCTGCCTTCCGCCAATAAAATAATTTCTTTATCTTTAAATATATATTTATCAACCTGCGGCTTAATATTTATTTTTTTAGCCCTCTTAGCCTTAACCTCATTCTCAAGCCATTTAACCTCGATTTCCAAATCAAAATGCCCGATATTGCACAGTATCACGGTATCTTTCATCGCGCGAATATGCCTGCTGACAATTATATCTCTACACCCCGTAGCCGTAACAAACAAATCCCCTTCTTTCGCCGCCTCATCCATAGTTTTAACTTCATACCCTTCCATCACGGCCTGAAGCGCGATAATCGGATCTATTTCGGTTATAATCACACGCGCGCCGTAAGATCTCATGGACTGCGCGCAACCTTTTCCAACATCTCCGTACCCTGCCACAACGACAACTTTTCCCGCGATCATGGTATTCAAAGCTTTTTTAATCCCATCGGCAAGCGACTCTCGACATCCGTATAAATTATCGAATTTACTTTTAGTAACAGAATCATTCACATTTATAGCCGGTATTTTCAGCTTACCTGCCTCATTTAATTGATATAGCCTATGCACTCCGGTAGTCGTTTCCTCTGTAACCCCGCGAATTTCTTTAAGCAATTTCGGATACTTTTCAAAAATAAGCGCGCTCAAATCCCCGCCATCGTCCAAAATCATATTTGGCCCTTTCCCATTGCCAAAATTCAAGGTTTGCTCGATACACCACATATACTCTTTTTCAGTTTCACCCTTCCACGCGAAAACAGAAACACCGGCCTTAGCCAAAGCGGCCGCCGCTTGATCTTGCGTCGAAAAAATATTACAGCTCGACCATCTAACTTCAGCGCCCAAAACAAGCAGAGTCTCAACAAGAACAGCAGTTTGAACAGTCATATGAATACATCCCGCGATTCTCGCGCCTTTTAAAGGTTTGGTTTTCCCATAACGAGCCCTCAACTCCATAAGCCCGGGCATTTCCTTTTCCGCGATATCAATCTCCTTACGACCCCAATCCGCGAGCGAAATATCTTTAATTTTATAATTCATATTTTTTCAACTCATCAACTTTATTTATATTTTCCCATGGAAATTCAGGCCTTCCAAAATGGCCATAACAAGCCGTTTGCAGGTAAATAGGACGTTTCAAATCCAAAGTTTTAATAATTCCGGCGGGCGTCATGTCAAAAACTTCTCTTATAGCTTTTTCAATTTTTTCATCTGGAACCTTTCCTGTCCCAAAAGTTGTAACATGCACGGAAACAGGCTCCGGGAAGCCAATCGCATAAGACAACTGAACTTCAAAACGATCGGCAAGCCCTGCCGCGACAACATTTTTTGCGATATATCTGGCCATGTAAGCGCCGCTTCTGTCCTGTTTATTTGGCACTTTCCCGCTAAACGCGCCGCCGCCGTGTCGCCCCATTCCGCCATAAGTATCCACAATGATTTTTCGACCCGTAACTCCGGTATCTCCCTGCGGACCGCCAATAACAAACTTGCCGGTTTCATTCACAAGAAATTTTGTGTTTTCGTCAACCCAGTCTTTGCAAACATATTTCACGACATTTTCCACAATGTCAGATTTTAATTTTTCATGAGAAACAACATCATCGTGTTGCGCCGCAATCACAACGGTCTCGAGTCTCACGGGCTTGTCATTTTCATATTCAACGGTAACTTGCGTCTTTCCATCAGGCCTTAAATAAGGCAAAAGTCCTGTCTTTCTGACTTCAGCCAACCTTCTCGCCAAAGCATGAGCCAATGTAATTGGAAGAGGCATAAATTCGGACGTTTCATTACACGCGAAACCAAACATCATACCTTGATCCCCTGCTCCTTGAGCCTTGTGTTCACCCTTATTTGGATCCTCCCCCTGCGCGATATCCGCGCTTTGCTCATGAATGGCGTTCAAAACAGCACAGCTTTTATAGTCAATCCCATAGTCGGAATTTGTATAACCGATATCTTTAAGAGTATTTCTGACAACCTCTTGAACATCCACATAAGTTTTTGTGGTTATTTCTCCGCCGACAACAACCAACCCAGTAGTAGTAAAAACCTCACAGCAACAAGCGCTATCCGGATCATCTTTTAAAACAGCATCCAGCATAGAATCAGCTATTTGATCACAAATTTTATCGGGATGCCCCTCCGTTACCGACTCGGATGTAAAAAAATATTTTGACATAAAACACTGCTTTTAAATAACTCAAGTAACGCGATTTTATACAAAAAAATAAAAAATGTCCACGCAAAATTCATGCAAAATTCATAAAAAAAATACTACAATTTCCAATAAGGCGCCCATTCAACAACCGTACCTCCAATTTTCTTCTTTTCATCCAACGACAAATTCACAATTAACACTTTTTTGGGCTTATATTTTCCAATAAAATTGACCAACGATCGTCCCGTTTCCTGTTTCTTCATTTTTTTATATTTAACTTCAACAGGGACAAGTCCGCCACTTTCAAAAACCACAAAATCCACTTCAGCTTTATCTTTCGTACGCCAGAAATGCAAAAGTTGACCACTAGCAGAACATGACTGCCTTAAAATATTCCCAATAAAATTTTGAAAAAGAAAACCGATCCTGTTCTCAGCAATAGACTGTCCGAAAGAATTAAGCGCGTAATTGCAAAATCCGAGATCTGTAAAATAATAAATTGGAGATTTCGTGATCTCTTTACGAACATTTTTAAAAAATGGCCTTGCAACATGTACCACGAAAGTCTTTTCCGCATACCATAGATACTTCTTTAAAGTTGGCAAAGAAACTCCGCATAAAGAAGCCAATTTAGAATAATTAACCAACTGTCCGTTTTGAGCCCCTAACAAGGATACCATCGTTCTAAAAGCTTCGACATTCCCATGTTTAAAAAAATAAGCTATATCTTTATCCAAATAACTTCTTACAATTTCGGCCATCACATTCATTTTCTCTCCTAACGATTCCTCCAAAACAACTCTCGGGTAACCACCAAAACTTAAGTATTCATTAAGCAGCTGATCGACTTTATTTTTTTCCACAGCAAAAAAATCATTAAGCCTATCTTCATATTTATATCCGGTTTTAAAATCCACAAATTCTTCAAAATCAACAGGAAACATTTCGAAAAGCCTTTTTCTACCAGCCAAAGATTCATGTATTTTTTCCTTCAATTCCAAACTGCCAGAGCCGGATACTATAAATTTATAAGGCAAATCCAAATCATAAAGTCCCTTCAGGAAAAGCCCTGCATTTTCTTTCCTTTGGATTTCATCAATAAACACAAACCCTTTACTGGTCCCAAATTCCAATTTTAACTTTGCAACCAAATCATCATGCGATTTAAAGAACACAGCATCATGATCATAATCCAAATTCAAAAAGATCGTTTTCTCCCCATTTTGCATTAAATAATCTTCCAGTAATCGCATTACAGTAGTCTTGCCAACCTGCCTAGCCCCTATAATAAGCGCTATTTCTTTCCGTGAAAGGTTTTTCAACAAATCTTTAAATATCTTTCTTTTAATCATAATACGAGATTTCTCAAACTACACTTGCATATTAGCACGAGATTTTTAAAATATCAATATAAAATTACACAAATTCATGAAAAGGGACCAATTCAGTTTTTATATATATCATGCGTTCCAATAGTCAACAAAGAAACTTCCCCATCCTCTCTATACTTAAAAACAATTCTGTACTGATAATTTACTGAAAAACTATAAAGTCCCTCCATTCTACCGCTTAACTTATGTGTTTTTAAAAACGGATGAGAGGGATTTTCCTTAAAAAGCTCTATTTTTTCCCTAATTTCAACCCGCAAATCAGAAGGTAATTTTTTATAACGTCTCAAAAAATACGGCTTAAAAAATATTTTTACCATAACATTCAAAAATTAAATTTTCCCGGCAAGTTCATCCAAATCACCTTCCAAATCAGGCTCCTTCAGAGCTTTCAGAACAGCATTAACGGCCTGCTCTTCCAAATAAGATTTTACAGCCTGCCTGACAAGCTCAGCCTTGTTTGGAGCAATACCGTCCTTCACAAGATCCTCTATCCTTTTTACCATATCGTCAGGAATAGGAATTGATAACGTAGCCATAGTTTTATAGTATAACATAATATTATATTATAATATTATCATATAACTGATCGATTTTCCAATAGAAAACCAAAAATCATCGTTTTTCTTATACAGCACAAATATTAAATTTTTATAAAAAAATCCTAAAAAAGATATAAAACAATCCCTCTCAATATACACATGAATAGACGTTTTTCAGACATCCCCTATCTATTCTGAGTAGTCCAATCAAAACCTATCTCCTTGTCATCAAAAGGAATACGTTCTTCATCCGGACTATCAGCTTTGTAAGACTCGGTCGTATGATAAAAAAGACAAACCGGCTTATCCCCAAGAACCCGATATCCATGAGCGACTCCAACAGGAATAACTATCGTCAACGGGTTGTCCTCGCCGGCGTAAATAACTTGAGTTTCTTTGTAAGTCTTTGAATCCTTGCGCAAATCATGTAAAACCACCTGCGCCATACCGCTCGCCACAAACCACAGATCATCCTGTTTTTTATGGTAATGGAAAGCCTTAATGACTCCCGGATAAGTAACAGTGTACGAAGTTTGCCCGAATTTTTTCAAAAGTTTGTCATCGTCGCGAAGAACTTCCATAAAACACCCGCGATCATCGCAATGCCTGATTAATTTTTTAATAACTACACCTTCAATCATTGGGAAAATTTAAAAAATCTCAACCAATATAGTCCTTAAACTTAAAATTACAATCAAAAACCCAACCAAAATTCCTAGAATTTTATGAGGCAATCGTTTTGTCAACATTGCCGCAATGGGAGCTGACATCAAGCCGCCAATTATCAATGGGATTATATGGCCTAATTCAATTTTTGGCATAGCTAAAAAAAATGTAATAGAGATCGAAAGGGTTACAAAAAACTCCGCAAAATTAACTGATCCTATAACTTTTTTAGGATGCAAATTGTTAACAATAAGGGTAGGTGTAGAAATTGGCCCCCATCCACCACCTCCAACAGCATCTAAGAAAGATGCAACAATACCAAGAGGGATAAGATGTCTTATTTTTGGTGTTTTATATTCTTGAATTAAAAAATCTCTCTTCTTAATATATCTCACTATAATTAGTAAACCCATTAGCAGTAAAATTGCCGAAACAAAAGGTTTAACTAAAGCAACATCTTTAAACTTCACTGCAATATACGCGCCGATAGATCCTCCTGCGACTCCCGAAATAACAAGATATGTAAAAATTTTCTTATCAAAATTTCCAATTCTAAAATGTGAAATTCCGGAAACAAAAGTTGTAAATATTTCAGATACATGAACAACTGCGCTTGCCATTGCAGTTCCAAACCCGATTAAAAGAAGAAAGGAAGTTAGACTAACCCCATACCCCATACCTATGGATCCATCAATAAGCTCCGCCACAAAGGCATCCAAATTTATTTGGTTAGCATTAGCGCCTTATCAAAGCTAAGCAAAATATTTTTTATACCACTCAAAAGTTTCCTTTATGGACAAAGCCAAATCACTGCCACATTCCCAATTCAAGACACCTTTTAACTTACCACAATCGAGGTATTGAGCCTGAATCTCTCCCTTGGCGTTATTTATGATATGATAACTCACCTTTTGCCCCAAAACTTCCTCACAAAGCGCAATAAGCTCCAAAACACTATAATGCTTACTGGTACCAAAATTAAAAGCTTCACCTCTTACCTTATCAATATTATCTGCTAAAAGAATATAACCATCCGCCACATCCTTTACATAAAGATATTCACGCACAAGAGTACCATCGCTACGTAACAAAAGCTCCTCTCCAGAAATCAAGGATTTCATGATTCCGGGAATAATTCTATTAAAATTCAAATCGCCCGGACCAAAAATATTACCAAAACGAGATATTACAACAGGCAAATCATAAGTTTTACTATACATTTTAGCAATTAAATCTGTACAAGACTTAGAGCAATCATAAGGATGCTGACCGTTAAGACTCATATTCTCGGTATAAGGCAAGACTTCAGACATCCCATAAGCTTTATCACTTGAAGCTACAACTATTGCCTCCAGACTCGCATAAAGACGAGCAGCTTCCAGCACGTTAACAGTCCCCATAATATTGGATTCCAACGTCTCATAAGGATTTCTATAAGCTGTATTGACAATAGGCTGTGCCCCCAGATGAATAATCACCTCAATTTCATATTTAGTAATAACATCAAATACACGGCTATAATCCTTTAAGTCATAATTCACAATAATTGCAGTCTGATCTAATTTTTCCCTAAAAAAATATGCCCTTGGATCATGTTATCTGACTCCAACAACTACAGTATTGCGAGCATCAAGCAACTTTTGAACAACATGACCACCAACCAACCCTGCCCCCCCTGTAACAAAAATCCGCTTATTTTGCATTAAGATTTTTTAAAAATTCGTTACCTGAAGTTTCCCTTAACAAACCGGAAGCATTTCGTCCATCAGAACATTTATTTTTCCAATCAGCCCATGGAGCTCCACCTTCATACCACATTTTATTAGCCTCCTCAACATCTCTAATTGTATCCACCGCAAACCAAAAATCACTATGGGGATAAAGCGAAAGCTGTCCCTTTTCTACCAAACGCAAAAATCCATACTCAATCATGTCGTCCTCATTCAAATAATCAAAAAATTCCTTATTAAAAACCATGTATCCGCCATTCACAAAATCATGCAACTTTGGCTTCTGCTCAAAACCCTGCACAATGCCGTTTTTATCAACATTTACCAAACCAAAACGCGAAGTAGGGTTCACCCCCGTAATAGTACCTATCGTCCCTTGCGCCAGATGAAATTCCAAAAGTTTTCGTACATTCACATTAGCCAAACCATCACCATAGGTAATCATAAAAAGATCTGTATCAATATAATCCCTAAGCCTCGCTACACGTCCGCCAGTTAAAGTATTCTGCCCCGTATCCACAAAGGTAATACGAAAATCATCTTCATTGTAACTACTATGTATACTTTTCTTTCCGGTTTTTGTATGCAGAGTAAAATTAGTAACATATGCCTGCTGACTCAAAAAGAAATCCTTAATAAAATTTCCTTTATAGCCCAGAGCCAAAATAAATCTATTAAAACCATGATGATCATAATTTTTCATTATATGCCACAAAATCGGCTTACCTCCAACCTCAATCATCGGCTTCGGACGGTATTCCGTTTCCTCTTTAAGACGTGTTCCCTGTCCACCACACAAGATAATTGTCGGTATATTACCAAAATCCATATTTTGTAAAAAAGATTGACACAAATATACTAAAACAAATCAGCTTTCACAAGCCCAAAATTCATCAAAACACAAACAAAAAACCTTTTCATGTAATTTTTACCTTAAAACTCCAAAATTTATGCCCAATATAGCTTACAATCGTCACAACAAAAAGAGCACCTGTTTTCCGCAATGCAGCACCCTAAGGTTTTTGGCAGGCATCGTATAATTTTTGCTGCATTGGATCCATTTTGAATGGAATTTTTGTTGGGAATATTTCACCGGGCAGCGTGCACTCGATTTCATACATGTTGTGTGTC
>JACROX010000034.1 GCA_016214225.1 Candidatus Peregrinibacteria bacterium
AAATTGCTCCTCGCGTAATTAAAAGGAAATCGGTAAATACTCCGGTTCAAACCGGAATTAAAGCCATTGATTCAATGATTCCGATTGGGCGGGGACAAAGGGAGCTCATAATTGGTGATCGCCAAACAGGGAAAACCGCGATCGCGATAGACGCGATTGTAAATCAGAAGGAAGAGAATATGATTTGTATTTATGTGGCTATCGGACAAAAAGATTCCAAGATCGCCAAAATAGTCGCGGAGCTTGAAAAGCAAGGTGCGATGGACTATACGATTATTGTAAGAACTTCTTCCTCGGATCCCGCCGCTTTGAGCTATATTGCTCCATTTGCAGGGTGCGCCATGGGAGAGTATTTTTTGGATCAAGGGAAAGATGTTCTTGTTATTTATGATGATTTATCAAAGCATGCGTGGGCTTATCGTGAAATTTCATTGCTTCTCAGAAGACCGCCTGGACGCGAAGCTTATCCCGGAGATATTTTCTATCTTCATTCAAGGCTTTTGGAAAGGGCTTGCAGGCTTGATGATAAATACGGAGGAGGTTCTTTGACTGCTCTTCCTATTATTGAAACTCAAGCAGGCGATGTGTCGGCGTATATTCCGACAAATGTAATTTCCATTACCGATGGGCAGATTTATCTTGAATCCGATCTTTTTTATAAAGGTATTCGTCCCGCTTTGAATGTCGGACTTTCCGTTTCACGCGTGGGTTCCGCCGCGCAGATTAAAGCCATGAAAAAAGTTGCGGGAAAGCTGAAACTTGAACTTGCCCAGTACAGAGAACTTGCCGTGTTTGCCCAGTTTGGTTCGGATTTGGACGAAGCCACAAAAAAACAATTGAATAAAGGTGACAGGCTTACCGAAATATTGAAGCAAAAACAATACGCCGCTGTTGCGGTTGAGAGGCAGGTTGTGATTTTATACGCGGGAATCAATGATTATCTTGAGCATGTTCCCGTAAATAAAGTTGGTGAATATGAAATGAAACTTTATTCTTATATTGAGGCCAGACATGGGGATGTGTTCAAGGGAATAAAGGAAAAGAAGGAGCTTACTCCGGAGCTTGAGGAAAATCTTAAAAAAACTCTTATCGAATTTAATAAAGAAGTAAAATTTTAAAGAACAATGCCAAATTCCGTTAAGGATATAAAAAGGAAAATCAAGTCTGTTAAGTCCACTCGCCAGATTACGAAGGCGATGGAGCTTGTGGCGACTTCAAAGATGAAAAAAGCTGTTGAGGGGGCGGTAAATCTACGTTCTTACGGCTATCTTTCTTTAAATATTCTTTCAAAACTTTCAAAGAAATTTCAATATCTGCATAAATATTTGCAAGAGCGTGAAGTTAAGAATGTTTTGATTGTCTTTTTTACAACCGATAAAGGTCTTTGCGGAGGACTTAACACGAATCTTTTTAAGAAAATAACACAGGTTATTGATAATATTGTCAAAGAGTATCCGGCTTCAGGGATTCATTTTATTGCTTCAGGTAAAAAGGGAGCTGAATTTTTACATAGAATTGGGAAGGAATTGACAATGGTTTTTCCGGCTTATTCAATCAGACCTAAATTTTCCGATATTTTTGCGATGAGCAAGGCCGCCGTCAGAGGTTTTGAAAAGGGTGATTACGATAAAGTGATTTTGATTTATCCCGATTTCGTTTCCACTTTGTTACAAAAACCCGTGGCAAAGACTCTTCTCCCGTTTTCGATTGAAGTGTTTAAACAAATGGTTGATGAACTTGGCTCTAAATTTACACAAGTTGCTGTCCCAAATGAAAAAGATTTTGATTATAAACTTGAGCCGTCGCCTCTTTATATTGTTGAAAATATTATTCCTCAACTTATCGAAATGCAGATGTATCAGGCTGTTTTGGAAAGCGGAGCATCCGAGCATAGCGCCAGAATGGTGGCGATGCAGAACGCGACACAGGCGGCGGATGATCTTATGGGAGATTTAGTGCTTACATTTAATCAAGCAAGACAGTCGGCAATTACCGCGGAAATCGCTGAAATCGCCGCAAGTTCTTCAGTTATTTCATAATTTATTAATAATATGTCCGGAAAAGTTACAAAAATCATAGGAGCTGTAGTGGATTGTTCATTTGAAGATGGTAATCTTCCCAGAATTTATGATGCTCTTGAAGTTTCTATCGGGGATCAAGTTTTGGTTCTTGAAACGCAACAACATCTTGGAGGAAATGAGGTTAGAACTGTCGCGATGGGTACGACAGATGGTCTTAGACGGCATGAGGAAGTAAGAAATACGGGGGCTCCAATATCCGTTCCTGTTGGAAGAGAAACTTTGGGAAGGATGTTTAATGTTCTGGGTGAACCCTTGGACGATCAAGAAATTGTTAAATCGAAGAAAAAATATCCCATTCACAGACCTTCTCCAAAATTTGAGGATCAGTCCACGAAAACCGAGATTCTCGAAACAGGTATTAAAGTTATTGATTTGATTTGTCCCATTATCAAAGGAGGAAAAGTTGGGCTTTTCGGAGGAGCAGGGGTCGGGAAAACTGTTGTTATTATGGAGCTTATCCGAAATATCGCTCAAGAGCATGGGGGATTTTCAGTGTTCGCGGGAGTTGGGGAAAGAAGCCGTGAAGGAAATGATCTTTACTATGATATGAAGGGGTCCGGAGTTTTGGACAAGACGACTCTTGTCTTCGGACAGATGAATGAACCGCCGGGAGTTCGCCAAAGAATTGGGCTTACGGGCGTTACGATGGCTGAATATTTTCGTGATGAAGAAGGGCAGGATGTTCTGCTTTTCATAGATAATATTTTCCGTTTTACTCAGGCGGGAAGCGAAGTGTCCGCTTTGCTCGGACGTATTCCTTCAGCTGTGGGGTATCAGCCCACTCTCGCGACGGAAATGGGCGCGTTACAGGAAAGAATTACATCCACGAAAAAGGGGTCAATTACTTCCGTTCAAGCCGTGTATGTTCCAGCCGATGATCTTACCGATCCGGCTCCCGCGACTACATTCGGACATTTGGATTCGACCGTTGTTCTTTCAAGAGCTTTATCAGAGCTTGGTATTTATCCCGCCGTTGATCCTCTTGATTCAACTTCCACAATTCTTTCTCCCGACATTGTCGGTGAAGAGCATTACGCGGTTACTCGCGGAGTTCAAAAAATTCTTCAAAGATATAAGGACTTACAGGACATTATAGCGATTCTCGGTATGGAGGAATTGTCGGAAGAGGATAAACTTACCGTTAGAAGAGCCAGGAAAATTCAAAAGTTTTTGTCTCAACCTTTCTTCGTGGCCGAAACATTTACGGGGCATCCCGGCAAATATGTTTCTTTGAAAGATACCGTTAGAGGATTTAAAGAAATTTTGGACGGAAAATTTGACGATGTGGATGAGGGCGCTTTTTACATGAAGGGAGGGATTGATGAAGTTAGGAAGAAATCTTAATCATTTTTAATGAGTAAGCAGATTGAATTAAAAATAGTTACGCCAGAAAAAGTCTTATATCAAGGACTTGTTGACAGTGTGTCTCTTCCGACAATGGAAGGGGAGATAACGATTTTACCGGATCATATTCCCATTATTTCAGCTATCAAAGCCGGTGAGTTGAAGATGAAAATTGATGGTAAATATCAGTATTTTTCAATAACAAGAGGTGTCGCGGAAGTTGATGGCAAGACTATAACTTTGCTTACCGACGCGGCTGAATCGGTTCATGAAATAGATGAAAAAAGAGCGCAGGAAGCCAAGGAAAGAGCGCAGGCCATTATGTCGGAAAAGAGGCATGATGAAGAGTCTTATGCTGACGCGGTTGTTCAAATGGAGAGAGCTCTTTCAAGAATTAAAATCGCTAAAAAAAGGAGTAGGGGACAATCGTCCACTTCTTCGCAACAATAATATTTTTGCATGGTTAAAATTTTAAAAAAGGCGGCTGGCGGCGCCGATAAAAATGTCAAAGCATGGACGGCTTATCAATTGGCCATGAATCTTGGTTATATGATTGTTCTTCCGATTCTCGCGTTTGCCATTGGTGGCGTTTTGCTTGATAAGTATTTCGATAGTTTCCCGATATTTATATTTACCGGTTTTCTTTTGGCTATGGTTTCGGGGCTTACCGTTGTCTATATTAAGACGAAAGATATAATCGTGCAGGGAGTCGGTCAGGGGAAAAGTTCTAAAAATAATAAATAAATTTATAATAAATGGCTAGTTTTATACCACCAACACTCGCGTCAGAAACAATATTTTCAATAGGAACTTTTGAAGTTAGAAATACTTTGATTACCGATGTTTTTACTCTTGTTTTGCTTGTTGTTGTCGGACTTTTGGTTAAAAGAAAAAATTATCAACTTGTGCCTCACGGTATTCAAAATTTTGTGGAAGTTTTAGTCGGGGGATTGTTTGATTTTTTTAACAGTATTGTTGGAGATGAAGATAAAACGAAAAAATTTTTTCCGATCGTGGCAACTATTTTCTTTTATGTGATTATATCAAATTGGATGGGGCTTTTGCCGGGATTCGGAAGTATCGGAATTTTTGAGGAGCATGAAGGAGCAATGACTCTTGTGCCTTTCTTTAGATCCAATTATGCCGATGTGAATATGACATTCGCTATAGCTTTGATTTCCGTAACTGCGTGTCAGGTATTTGGTTTTTCGATGCTTGGATTCAAACATTATGCGGGAAAGTTTTTTATCAATCCTTTGAAAAATCCCGTTGGAAGTTTCGTCGGACTTTTGGAACTTATGTCGGAATTTTCAAAAATGATCTCGTTCTCTTTTCGTCTTTTTGGGAATGTTTTTGCCGGTGAAGTTTTGCTTTTGGTTATAACTTTTCTTGTGCCTTTTATCGCTCCTTTGCCTTTTTACGGGTTGGAACTTTTTGTCGGATTTATACAGGCATTGGTGTTCAGTTTTCTAACATTGATATTTTTGCAGATTGCAACTACGGAGCATCACTAGAGGACTCTGTAAGAGTACCAGATACAAGGCGAAAATCAAATTTTGATCGCAGTGTACTACCGGTACATGAGGATCAAAATTTGATTTTCAACGCAGTAGATGGTACTTTTACAGAGTCCTCACTAGTATAAATGATGTATGGAATTTTTTTTCATGATACTAACGGTTCTCGGGCTTTGTCTGTTTGAGACGATTTCGAGTATTGATAATGCCGTGATAAACGCGGAAGTGCTGTCGACCATGAGCGCGAAGGGCAGAAAGTGGTTTTTGTTTTGGGGGCTTTTATTCGCGGTTTTTTTGATCAGAGGATTACTTCCTTGGCTTATTATTTATTTTGTAAATCCATCGCTTGGGTTTATCGGTTCGTTTACGGCGGCTTTTTCCAGCGATCCGAGCGTGCAAAAATCCGTTGAGGCCGCAGCTCCGATTTTGCTTTCGGGAGGCGGAGTGTTTTTGATTTTTTTATTTTTTCATTGGTTGTTTTTGGAGGATAAACATTTTGGACTTCCACGATTCGAAAGATTTTTTATTGAGAAAGGAGTTTGGTTCTATGCTGTTGTAAGCGTGATTCTTTCCGCGCTGGTTTGGTATGCGCTACAAATGAATTCCATGATGGCATTTGGCGCGGTTGTCGGGTCGACCGCGTTTTTTATTACTCATGGATTTAAACAAAACGCCGAACAGCGCGAAAAATCCTTGATGACCGGACATTTGTCCGACATAAGTAAAATCCTTTATCTTGAAGTTATTGACGCGACTTTTTCAATAGATGGAGTGCTTGGCGCGTTTGCTTTTACGCTTTCCGTTCCGCTTATTTTAATCGGGAACGGGCTTGGAGCCGTAGTTGTGCGACAATTGACGGTGCATAATATCGAGAACATCAAAAAATATGTTTATCTGAAAAACGGGGCGATGTACTCGATTCTTATTTTGGGAGTGATAATGGTTTTGGATGCTTTTGGAGTTGAAATTCCCCAGTGGGTAAGTCCTGTCGCTACGTTTTCAATAATTGGGTTTTTCTTTTTGAAATCCAGGGCTCATTTAAAACGATTATCCGTCTAAAATTAGGGTGTTCTTAAACGGAACATCCTCCTCCTCCCGAAGAAGCTGCTGGGGTGATTTCCGAAACAATTTGACTGTACCCCGTTCTACTTGAGAAATTAATCCCCAAAACTTCTTTCGGATTTACGTCTTCCCAATCCAAACTTTTTTTCATTTTCATATATTTCCCGATTGTCAGATATGTGTCCGGGAACCAGTATGAATTTACAATCAGCGCGTTTTCATACATTTTTTCTTCGCTTAATCCTTGCGAAGCCATTAGCTCAAGCAAGCCGAGCATCGCCATTCCGTGATTGCAATCGGGGAAATATGTTGAGTTGTTACAACATGGTCTGTAAATATTTCTTGAAACTTCTTCCACGCGTTTTTGTTGGTCTTCCGTGAGTGTTATCATTTTGTGTTTCGAATAATGATCCATTGGATTTCCTTTCCCTATTGTCCATCCGCCTGTTGACGCGAAGCCCTGCGCGCCTCCATACTGCGGATCCGTCATCGGGCCTTTTTCGAGTATGGCGTTTTTATTTCCGATACCGACAGCCCAAAACATGTTTAATAAAAACTGCGAATTTTGCGGCGTTATTTTGATATTTCCATAATCTTTGCCGTATAAAAAGGCTTTTTCTTCTTCGTTAAGTCCTCCTCTTTTTGTGTATAGAGATTCAAATTTTTGTGAATCGATTGTGCCGGTTGTTGTTAATTGCGATCCCAAGTCGCCCCATTTGACCGGTAATGTTACTCCTTCTTTCGGTATGACTTTCCCCTGTAAATTCTCCATGTCTTTTTTCTCTTCTTCAAGGCTTGTTATCGCGGCTTTGTTGCCATATTTAAGCTGAGCTATGTATATGACTGAGCCTGAAATTATGATTGCCGAAAATATTATACTGATTGGCAAGAGTATGTTTTTTTTGGATGATTTTCTTTTTTTCATTTTGAAAATAGTTATAGGCGTACCGTGTACAGGTATATAGGGTTTTATTTAAGTTTGCAAGTTTTATGTCATTTTGAGATACTTTGTCGGCTTGAGTTAAAGGAAAACTATGAATGTAGAAAAATTGGATGACATTTTGAAAGATTTTCCCGCTTACAGGAAGAAGCAAGTTTTGGCTTATATGTTTAAAAATTTCGTTTCCGATTTTGACGAGATGACTTCTCTTCCAAAAGATTTGAGGGAAATTTTAAAGAAAAATTGTTCTTTGGAAATTAATTCCGACATGTATATTTCCGATGATTTGGAGACTTATAAATCTCTTATAACTCTTAGTGACGGGAAGAAAATTGAAGCGGTTTTGATGAAGCATGACGATAAAAGAAATACGGTTTGCGTCTCTTCGCAGGTCGGATGTCCCGTCGGATGCGAATTTTGCGCTACCGGACGGATGGGATTTACGAGGAATTTAACCGTGGATGAAATTCTTTTGCAAGTTGTTCTTTTTGAAAGACTTTTAAAAAAAGAAAATAGCCGTGTTACGAATGTTGTTTTTATGGGCATGGGAGAGCCGATGTTTAATTATGAAAATGTTATGTCCGCAGTGAGACTGTTGAACAGTAAGGGATTTTTTGGAATCGCGGCGCGGCATATTTCCATTTCAACCTCGGGAATTGTTGGCGGGATAAAGCGTTTGATGGAGGAAAAACTTCAAATAAATCTCGCGATTTCTTTCCATGCTCCAACCGACGAAAAGAGATCCAAAATTATGCCGATAAATAAAAACTTTGGAATTTCGGCTATTGTTTCGGCTTTAAAAGAATATATTTTGAAAACAAAAAGGCGAGTAATGATTGAATATATTTTGATCGATCATATTAACGACTTTGAGGCCGATGCTTATAAACTTGCTGATATTGTAAAAGGGGATTATTTCTTTGTGAATCTGATTCCATATAATCCGACCGGAGAATTTAAACCTTCATTTTCCGAAAGGGTGAAAAAGTTTAAAGAAATTTTGAAAGGAAGAGGGATTACGGTTACTCAAAGATATCGTTTTGGACGCGGAATAAAGGCTGCTTGCGGACAATTGGCGGTGAAGTAAGGCCTTATTTTGTTGCTGAGATTATATCCTTTAGCATATTTCTCATCATGTGTCGAAGAGGAGGTTGTTTGCGTAATCTGAAAATTTCCTCCAACTTCTTGGTGATTTTCGGATCCGTTGAATTTTGAATGATGTAGGTTTCGTGTGACAGCAATTTGTTAGGATGGTAGGCTGTCAATGTCATTAGTGTCACTATTGCCTGATCGAAACTCATTTGACTCAATTCTTGAATTGCCTTGTCCGGATTTTTTTTTGCGTCTGTAATCCATTTCCTTATGAGTTGTTTCCCTTTTCCGACGGCCAGTTCTTCTATTATTTTAAACATGCGTGGAAGTTCAGAGAGCGCGGATAGTCACGGAATCGGTAAAACTTTTGACAGTGTTGTTAGTGTTGCTTGAGCCGCGTCCGATAGGGTTGAGAGCTTTTCTCTCTTTGCTTTGTCTTCGGGAGATTCAAGTTTTTTTTTGTATCTTCAATACCGCATCCCCAAATTTATCGA
>JACROX010000058.1 GCA_016214225.1 Candidatus Peregrinibacteria bacterium
TCCTCCCATGCCTTGTTTTAGCATTTTCTCTATCATTTTTCTTTCCGAGAAATTAATCTGTTTCATAGACCGCTTGGGTTAGATGATATTTTCTCATATCCATTCTATCTCAAGTGGTCGGTTTTATTTTAGAATATGCGAACCGTACATTCTCTTGACTTTCCGATGGCATTTTCGTAGTATTCGCCAAGATGTTTGTCTTCTTAATTTGAATTTATAAAGCGACTAAGGCTAAATAGGGCGATCTCCTCGAAAACTGTCAGACTGATAGGGGATGATGGCGAGCAGTTCGGGATTATGGCTATTGAAAAAGCGCTTGATCTCGCGAGGGAAAAAGAGCTGGACCTTGCGGAAGTATCTCCGAATGGCAATCCGCCCGTGTGCAAATTGATGGACTATGGCAAGTATCAATATCATCAAAGAAAGGTTGATACCAAACATAAGAAGATGCAGAAAAAAGCTGAAATTAAAGGCCTGCGAATCGGATTTAAGACCGGAGAACACGACATGATGACGAAGGCGACTCAGGCGAAAAAGTTCCTTCAAGACGGAAGCACCGTGAAATTGACATTGTTTTTCAGGGGAAGAGAGGCTATGTATAAGGACCTGGCAATCGCGAAAATGATGAATTTTTTTGAGGTCGTTAAGGATATCGCGACAATCGAGTCTCCGCCAAAAGGGCAAGGGAATGCGTTAATTATGATTCTAACACCAATAAAATCATGAAGCAGAAAACACACAGCGGAATGAAAAAACGCGTAAAAATCAGAAAGAGCGGGAAAGTTATGTTCCAGAAATCCGCTAAAAAGCATCTTTTGGCCGATAAATCAAAAAAGGCAAAGAAGAAAAATCCTTTTGGTTTGCCGGCTTCCAGAACTCAAATCAGAATTTTGAGCAAACTGATTCCCGGGAAAATTAAGGTAAGCACAAAGAAAAGCGCGAGAAGAAAAGAAAGCGTAGATTTTTCGCAGGATTGAAAATTTTATATTAGAACATGCTAAAAAACTATCACTTACTGCGTTGTCAAAAAATTTTGATTCTCATGTACAGTAGTACACTACGAATCAAAATTTTTCTGCCGCCTTGTATCTGATAGTTTTTTAGCATGTTCCTAAGTTTTATTTTTTTATTTACCTACCATGACAAGAGTAAAAAGAGGCGTAACCGCCCACCGTAGGCACCAAAAAATGGTCAAGGCTGCCAAAGGTTACAGAGGTAAACGCAGTACAAATTTCAGGCAGGCCAAAAATGCCGTGATGAAAGCCGGCCTGCACAGCTATCGTAAGCTTCGCAAGCGAGAGTTTAGAAGGCTCTGGATTGTAAGAATAAATGCTGCTTGCAGACCGCTTGGAGTAACCTATAGCAGGCTTATAGATGCCATGACCAAGAAAGATATGCTCATAAATCGCAAAATGCTTTCAGAACTTGCCATAAGCAATCCGGAAACTTTTAAGGCGATTGTGGATGAGGCGATGAAATAAGGCTTATTTTTCTTTGGATTATGAAAAGGTTTGTTAAAAAATTGGTTTTATTTGTACTCAAGGTTTTGGCTAAGAGAAGAGTGAAACGCTTTAAGGGGAAAGTTATCGTGGTAACCGGATCCGTTGGAAAAACCAGCACAAAAGATGCGATTTTTACGATTTTAAACACTCAGTACAAAGTTAAAAAGAGTAAAAAAAGCATGAATACGGATTTTGGTTTACTCTTAACCATTTTGGACATAGAGAGCGGTTTTTCTTCCGCGATAAAATGGTCGTGGGTTTTGGTGAAGGGATTGTTTAATTCTCTTTTTAGGGATTTGAGCGATGTATGGTTGTTTGAATTTGGCGTGGACAAGCCTAAAGACATGGATTTTTTAATTTCCGTCGTGAAGCCCGATATCGCCGTTATGACAAATATTTTTCCTGTACATTTGGACTTCGGGCAGTTTAAAAATCTTCAGGATATTTTTGAAGAAAAGAAAAAAATAGTCGATGCTTTGAAGAGAAACGGGACGGCGGTGTTGAATATAGACAATCCTTTTCTTGCGGATTTGGCTAAGAGCAGGGGAAAAAGGGAAGGGGAATTCGCCGCGACAGGTCGCGGCTCATGGCAAAAGCTAGGCAACCCTTCGGATCGCTTGACTATAACTTTCAGTAAAGATGACGTCGCCAATTATTACGCTACAAATATAAAGCTTTCCGAGGCCGAAACTGTGTTTATTCTCCATCACAAGGATAAAAGATATGAAGTCCCGTTTCCGGTTTTGGGCGAATATCAAGTTTATGCCGCTATGGCTGCAATAATATGCGGCGAGTTGATGGGGATCAGTCTTGAAAATTCTATTCTCGCCCTACAAAGGTTTTCTCTTCCCGCCGGAAGAATGAGTGTTATAGCGGGGAAAAACGGCTCGACAATTTTGGACAGTTCTTATAATTCTTCTCCCGAAGCGCTTAAGGAAGCGTTGAAAATTTTGAAATCTCTGGGCGAAGGTAAAAGGAAAATTGCCGTTTTGGGAAATATGAATGAGCTTGGAGAAAACTCTCGGGCTTTGCATCATGGCGCTGGAGGACTTGTTCCGTCTTGTGCCGATTTGCTGATTACCGTTGGAGTGCAGGCAAAAGTAATGGCTGAGGCGGCAATGGAAAAAGGCATGGATGAAAAATCCGTGCATTCTTTTGATTCCGCAACCGCGGCCGCTGATTTTTTCACCTCAAAAATAAAAGAAGGTGATTTGATTTTAGTGAAAGGATCGCAAAACAATGTGCGTCTCGAAAAATTTGTTAAGGCCATGATGGCGCATCCCGAGGACGCTAAGAGTGTTTTGGTTAGACAGGAAAAGGTGTGGGAGAAGATGTAGGGAGGGGTTAATTTTGATTTTGGGAACTTTTCTCTTGTTAACTTATCCTAATTATTTCTTTTTAATAAAGATTTTAAAAAAGCTTAATGTTCATGTGTTACCTATACATATAGTTTAATTCCATAAATCTCTATGTTACAATGAGCTCGACAATATCTCAAATATCTATGTTAACTTTTAAGGTCGAGAAGGATGGGAAGAAGTTTCATGCTTATTGCCAAGAGCTTAAGGGTTGTCATACATTTGGAAACACAAAGGCAGAGGCAATAAAAAACCTCAAGAATGCTGTTTCTCTCTACATAGAGGATGAAGTGGAATCACAAACCATTAGTCCGCTTATAAAGAGAAAGCAACATGTCAAAATATAATTATACTCCTAAAAAACTAATACGACTTTTGAGCGAGAATGGCTTTTTGTTTGTACGTCAAAATGGAAGTCATGCGATTTTTAAAAATTTTCAAACAAACAGAAAAGTAATTGTTCCCATCCACTCATCGGATATCCCAAAGGGCACTGCAGGCGCTATATTAAAAGATGCCGGAATAGATCTTATAGACACTAAAGTGTAGAAAGGACCTGATTCTTCAACGTCAAAAGGCACACATTTGTTGGCGGCAGCGGCTATGGCCGTGAGTGTGGCTACGGCCGGATGTGGAGGCGCGAATGCGCAACGTGTGGAAGGTGCGCAACGTTGTGAAGAGGCTAAAAGAGCGGCTGTATCGGCTTCCATGGATGTTTTAGTCGCCACTCCTACTATCCCCCTTGTTGTCGGCGATGCTGATTTTGAAATGAGAAGAGGTTATATTAGAGCTTTATACTGTTTCGCGGTACCCAAGCTGGAAGGAAGTCTACTGGACGTTGAACATGGATGTTCTTCCGGAGACCCCGAGGCCGGCAGGGTTTGGGATGCTACTGAAAAAACTCTTGCAAGGGTTAAGGGATTCTTCCCGGGAACAGGGCCGGATTGTTCGGAGCATAGGAAATAGGACTTTTTCCCTTTTATGCCTTTTGTTTCGTGGACTTTTTGCCTGAAATCGTGTAAAAAAGCCCTGTATGAAGTACAATTGGTCAATAATCTGGC
>JACROX010000064.1 GCA_016214225.1 Candidatus Peregrinibacteria bacterium
GCGGGACTATGTTTTTCTCTTCAAAGATGATTCTTACGACTTTTTCATCTTTCTCGATCTCCTTGATTTCAAACCATTCCAGTATCCCTTCAGGCAAAAACACTTCTAGAAATTTTTCGATTGTTATGAGGTTATTTATTTGACCTCATTCTACTCCATTATTTTTCTCCATGAAAAAATCTTGTGATCCGCATTGTTTTGGAGTCAAGTCATCCCCGATATTGTTCGCGTTCATAAGATTTCCGGCGTCTGTCGCGCCTTGCGCCGCGCCTTCAGGTTTATTGTGATCTTTTATTTTGTCGTCGCTGAATTGGTGAGCCAATTCATGAGCCAATGTTCTCCCATCCGCGTCCGTGCTGTGATCTACCGCGACTCCATTGCCTGTGAATGCGGGTTTGTTATATGACCATCCGAGATCTCCTCCCGTTATTGCCGGAACGTAATATACAGGTCTGCATTTCCCGGCTTGCGGATGATTTGCCGACATCGTGGCGAATTCCGCCACATCCAAATCTCCGCTGGCATTTGTGTCAATCGCGTTCCAATCCGTGGCGTTTAAGAATGTGATTGAATTTACGATGACATTTAAGAAAAAGTTGCAGTTGCATTTGTTCGCGATTTTGGCGTAAATGCTGTTTGCCTGTGCGACGTTAGCGTTTACATTTGCCGCCGTGACACCGTCTCCGGGGAATACGAATACATCAATGCAGGCATCTTTCGATGGTTTTATGTTGTACCACCAAATCCAGAATCCTTCCGATAAATCTACCATTTTTTCTTCCGCCGCTTTTTTTGCGGCATTGGCTTTATCCCATACAAATGCCGCTGTGTCCGTGGCAGTGTTGGTTGTAGTTGTAAATATGTCTCCCACTAATTTACCGAATCGTCCGATGTAGCTTTGTTTCTCATTATTCTCATTTCTTAAAGTAACATCTTGAACGTAAATACTGCCGTTGCCGATCGATGAGACATCCAACAGCAAAACTCCCGCTGGGATCACTTCTTTGTCTCTGGCCGCCGGAGGAGACTCCGGTTCAAAAACTCTTATGTATCCGTTTCCGGTTTCATACATCGGTTCGTTGATGTTGTCTTGAGTGTCTCCGTCTATAATATTTGAAAACTTTAATCCGTTTAGATTTTTTGTATTGATTTTGAAATCATAAGACCCCAATTTACCTCTGGATTTTGGGAAAAATATGTACATCGGAGCTTTTATTTGTTTGTCTTTTGAATTTATCCCTTTCGGCATGCCTATTTGAATAGGGAAGAAGTTGATACTGGTGCCTTCATCCACCACTGTGTCTTTATTTAGAATTGTTATTGTCGCGACACCCCAGTCGTCCGCCGTTACTTCAACATTAAAAATATTATCTTTGCCATGTGAAACTTTTACTTTCCCCAAATCCGTTATTGCTTTTAAGTTATTTTCGGACCCGAAAGGAATTACGTTTTCATAGCGATCTTTAGATACTACTTGAAGAGTGGCTTTGTTCGGAGTATCTGTTTGATATGGATAGATTGTGTCTTTAATTGATATGTGATCGAATGGTCCGGGGCTTACCTTCATGTCAAATTTTGCCGTATACCGTGTATCGTTATCTGTTACGCTCAATCGATATTTCCCCGCCGAGGTTGGAAGGAATGCCCCTTCATAAAAGCCTTTTCCCGTTTCCGTAACGGACAATTCCGTTCTCGAATCTATGCCTGTTGATGCCATAATGCCAACATGTCTATTCTCAAGCGGCTGTTTCTTTTTGTCCGTCAAAAAGATTTTTATTGAGGTTGTGTCTCCAACTGTTATTTTCTTTACTCCGACTATGTCTATGCGGCCGATCGTATTGCTCTTATCTTTTGCTATATGAGTGGTGCTTGTCTTTTCCTCAATATTGGATGCCGTTGATGTGTCTTTTGATTCTCCCGATCCTACAAATGGAATATTGTTGTTTTCAAATATGTTTTTTATGTAGACCTTTTCAAATTTTTCAATTGGAGTGGTTTTACTTATCTCTTCTATAACATCATTTCTGAAAATTATTTCAGCGATGTCTCCGCGTGTCATTACCTTGTCCGCTTTTTTGTCTTCCGTTATGTTTTTGGTTGTCGCGAAATTTAAATATGGCATGTACCATGCTTCGTTTTCTTTAGGTTTTTCTATTTGCCAATCCATTGTTTCTCCCAGAATTTTTATGGCTTCAACTTCATTTATTGTTTGTCCCGGCTTAAATTTTCCATCCGGATAGCCTTTGACTATTCCTTCTTCTTTGGCTTGGCATATGTATGTTACATACCACTCTTTTTCTTTTATGTCGGGGAAACATGATTTGTAATCTTTATGATTCGCTTTTCCCGTCCCCTCTAAAATTATTTTCAAAAATTCAGCCCGGTTGATTTTGTTATCCGGCTTGAATTCCTTTGTGTTGTCTTTTGTTTTATATCCATCTATTACTCCGGTGTTGTATAAAAATTTAATCGCGTCAGCGTTTTTATGATTCGCGGGCACGTCTTTGAATATTAGGTTTTTGACGCCTGTATCCTGCGACGCGTAGCTTACTGATATGGAAAAACTCAGCAGTATTGCTACCGCAAGCGTTAGGGACAATTTTCTTATTTTCATAAAAATTGGTTATTGGCTTATTACATCTTATAGTTATGGTTTTTATAAATCAATGTTTCTGTTAAAATGCCTTGCGAATATTTAAATAAATATGTGAATGTCCGATATAAGTAAAATTCGAAATTTCTGTATTATTGCTCATATAGATCATGGTAAGTCGACTTTGGCGGACAGGTTTTTGGAAATTACAAAAACCATTGATAAGCGCGATATGAAACATGGCCAGATGCTAGATACCATGGAGCTTGAGCAGGAAAGGGGCATCACAATCAAGCTTCAGCCCGTGAGGATGGAGTGGGAATATAATGGCGAAAAATATATCCTTAATTTGATTGATACTCCGGGACACGTGGATTTTTCTTATGAAGTTTCAAGAAGTTTAGCGGCCTGCGAAGGGGCTGTTTTGGTTGTGGACGCGACTCAAGGGATAGAGGCCCAAACGCTCGCGAATTGCTATATGGCTCTTGAACATAATTTGGAAATTATTCCCGTTTTAAATAAAATTGATCTTGCCGCCGCCGAGGTTGAGAGAAGAGGAAAGGAAATTGAAGAAGTGCTTGGAATTCCAAAAGAAGATATTATTTCCGTTTCCGCGAAAGAGGGGACTAATGTCGAAGAAGTTTTAAAAAGAATAATTGAAAAAGTACCGTCTCCAAAAGATGTTTCAAAGGAGGAAGCAAAGCTCACGCTACAGGCTAGCAACCCTTCGGGTTGCTTGAATGATGACGAATTAAAAGCTCTTGTTTTTGATTCCGTGTATGATTCTTATAAAGGGGTTGTGGCGTATGTGAGATTAAAATCCGGTTCCGTAAAAAGAGGCGATAGTGTTTATTTTTTGAGCAATAAAAAGAAAATTGAAGTGCTGGAGGTTGGCTATTTTAAGCCAAAATATAAGCCTTGCGATATTCTTAACGCAGGAGAAGTTGGATATATTGTTACGGGTTTAAAGAGTGTTGGAGAGGCTAGAGTGGGTGATACCGTATGGCAATCAGGGAAAACTTCCGCAGATCTCGGTTCTGCTTCCGCTTTGCCCGGATATCATATTGTGAGACCTTTTGTTTTTGCCGGTCTTTTCCCTACGGATGCTGATGACTATACTTTGCTTAGAGATTCTTTGGATAAATTGAAGATGAATGACAGTTCTTTGTCTTTTGTCCCGGAACATTCATCCGCTTTGGGGCATGGCTTCAGGTGTGGGTTTTTGGGATTGTTGCATATGGAAATCGTGCAAGAAAGGCTTGAACGAGAATATGATTTGGATTTGGTGATTACCGCTCCGTCGGTTTCTTATATTGTTGTTTTGAAGACCAAGATGAAGTTCGTCCAGCTAAAGCTGGACTCACGTTATGAGGTAGGCAACCCGCCTACGGCGGAAGCCTTGGAAGAAAAATATATTTCCAGTCCCGCTGAATTACCTGATTTATCTGTTGTGGATGGGATAAAGGAGCCTTGGGTTAAAGTTGAGATTTTAACTCCGAAAGATTATGTTGGAGGAATTATGACTTTGTGCTCGGAAAAAAGAGGAATTTCCAAGAATATGCAATATCTTGACGACAAGAGAGTGCTTATGACTTTTGAACTTCCGTTGGCTTCAATTGTCGTGGATTTTTATGATCAGCTTAAGAGTATTTCTAGCGGTTACGCTTCCATGAATTATGAGCATTTGGACTACAGATTCGGGGATTTGGTTAAACTTGATATCCTTATCGCCAATGAAAAAGTTGACGCGCTTTCTCTGATAGTTCATAAAGATGATGCTCCCGGGATTGGCAGAGAAATGGCTAAAAAACTCAAAGATTTAATCCCGCATGAACAGTTTGTAATTCCGATTCAGGCCGCTGTCGGGGCTAAAGTTATTGCGAGAGAAACAATTTCCGCTTTCAGGAAAGATGTGACCGGTTATCTTTATGGCGGAGACGTAAGCCGGAAAAAGAAATTGCTTGAGAAACAGAAAAAAGGTAAAAAGAGAATGAAGATGATGGGGAAAGTTAGGTTGCCTCAAGAGGCTTTTTTGGCGGTGTTGAAAAAATAATGTATAATTATTCCATGCTTAAATTCTTGAAATGGTTTTTTTGCTTGTTCTCTAAGTATGTGAATTCTTTTGAAAGAAGAGTTGATAAGTTTTTTACTCATATCAAATCTACCGATCATCTCTCCGATATAAGAGAAGATTTGCTTAAGCTTATGCAGGGGAATTTAATTGTTTTAAATGTGTGGCTTGAGAAAAAATTTAAGGGTTATACTTATCTTTCTAAAAAAGTCAGGAGAAGAATGTATGAGAATTCCGATTTGATTAAGAGTGAGTTTTTGAAATTTTATGGAGAATTTTCTTTGGACAATGAATCCATACGAAAAGATTTGAATTCAAAGGGATTGTTGTATCCGAACGGCGACGATGAAAAGATAAAATATATAGCTTGTATCCAAGAGTTTTTGAGCCCGGGGAAATATTATGAATATATACAAACTTCCAGTTTCGGGAAACTTTTAAATGATCCTTCCAAAGAAAAACTGCAAGGCGATTGTAATCAAATTGTTACTTTGTATATTTATCTTTATTCCCTTAAATATTCTATTAGCGACTTGAATATCAAGCTTTTGCCGGAGCATGTTTGTCTGCATTTTAGAGGTATTGATATCGAAGCTACGAATGGTACTTTCGCGAAACATACCGAATCCAGAGATGTTTTGCCTGTTACTGAAATTATTTCAACCAATCTTTTGGATTTGACTGATTTTAGGGAAGAAGTTCAGGAAATTTCCCCGCAAATGATTGTAAAAAGCGCTCAACTTGCTTACGCGATAAGCAGTTTAAAATCTTTTGTCGCGAAAAATTTGGATATAGCGTATCACAATCTCGGGGTAAATGCTTTGAACGAGAATAATTTTGAGAGTGCGATTTTTAAAAAAAAAAAAA
>JACROX010000072.1 GCA_016214225.1 Candidatus Peregrinibacteria bacterium
AAAAAACAAAGAGATAAATACTGTCAAGTTATAGTTTGACTAAAAAAAAACTTCATATACAATAAACAGCATGAAAATAAAACCATCAAAATCTATCGCGATAATATCGGCTCTGGCGCTATTTCTTTCTATTCAAACAACCGCGTCGGCCGCAACTCTTAATTTTTCAGGGTACAACTGGACACTGAAATCCGGACATTACGCGCCCGGTCCAAATTACTGGAACAACAACGAAGCAAGCATATTTATAGATACAAATAATTACCTCCATCTCAAAGTAACAAAAGTAAACAACATATGGAATTCATTGGAATTATATCTTCAAAATTCTCTCGGATATGGAACTTATGAATTTGAAACGGACAGCCGAGTGGATTTAATGGATAAAAATCTCGTTCTCGGATTATTTTTATATCAAGACGACACGCACGAACTGGACATAGAAATGAGCAATTGGAAAACTCCCGGAGATCCAAATCTGCATTACTCGGTACAGCCTTACAATATAACTCCGGACAAAAACACTCATAACACATATCTGACTTTGGAGGATAAACCTTCAACATACAAAATCGACTGGCGGCCGGACGGCATAACTTACAGCACATGGCAAAATGGAAACCAGATAAACAGTTGGACATATACGGGATCTGATAATTTCGCGCCCGGAGGCGAAACAGTACACATGAATTTATGGATGATAGACGGAACTCCGCCATCAGATGGCATGGATAAAGAAGTTGTAATTAAAAAATTCACGTTTACCCCTTACGCGGCGCCGGCACCAGCTGAAATCTCTACGGTCACTTCTTCCACGTCTACAACAACACCACTCGACACAAGCACAACTATCACTCCAACAACAACCACTGACACAACCACAACACCTACCTCAACAACATCAATCGACACGACCACAACTCCAACAACCAAAACAACAACTTCATCTCATTCCAACAAACTAAAAGATTTCCTTGCGCGATTCAAAAACTCACTCTCCGAATTAAGAATAAAAATAAAGAAGAATAAATCATCAAAAAACTAGAACAGCATTTTTTGATTCATACCCTCTGTCCTTGGCGGTTCCCGAACTTTCTCTCAAACCGGAAAAATATGTTCCAAATCTATCGGGCTGACTCATAACCTCAGAGACAAGCCCATGACAGCTTGTACACAGTCCTTCAACCTCAATATCCCTAACTCCCATTTTACAGGCCTGTCTTACGGCAACTAACGGAACATCTATTCCGATACCACCTATTCGCGGAGGATTTTTAATATGCGATCAAGCCCAAAACAGCACGCCTGCGCCGCTTCACCAATCACTAGCCTAAGATCTCTGGGACTAAACTTTTTACCAACACTTCTCTCGGTAAAATAATTGATAGCATTTTCAACAATTGAATCCCCACCCGAACTATCAACATTATCCAAACCACAATTAAGAACGGCCAATTCTCCATTTGGAGCAAAAATTTTAGCGACACCCGCATCGGCCGTCATCATAAGAATAGCCACTTTTTGCATAGCTTCATCGGTGGTGTTAATAATAACACCGTCACAATACTCATCAGGCTCATAAAATCTATCGACAAGAGATCTTACCCCCCCCCATTCAGCAAAAGCCCTACCCGGCCTGCAAGAAGAATCGAAATCATAAAGATGAGTTACTTTAGTACCTCTTCCCAAGCATGGAGCCGCAATACATGATCTGTCAGAAGCGAGAATAAGTCTATCAATCTGGCAGCCAAAGCTTGGATCCGTAGCCATGGGATTCACAATCCCAAAATCGGTTCCAGTATGGCGAACATGGACACGATTATCAAAGATATCAACACTTTTTACAATCCCGCGACCATCCATATATAAATTCAAGTAAACAAATAACGGAGCATAATTATAGTTAATTGTTGACGTTTGTCAATAAGCCGTTATAAACCCCATCCTCTTGTCATAAAAAGAAGGCACGACTGAAACTTCATATCTGTTTTTCTTTAACAAATTAATTATAAAGTCCTTTTTCATCTCGGGAGAAAATTCATGATATTCAATATAAAAAACTTTCACAAAAGAAAACCATTCACGTTTAAAATTCTCAAAAATACTAAATTCCGATCCCTCACAATCCATTTTAACCAAACTAAAAAATTTATATCCACCTTTAACGAAGAACCTTTCAATAAGACTTCCAAAATCGACACAATTAACTTTTTTCGAATTTTCTTCTCTTAAAACAAAGGAATTATTATGGGAATCTTTGGAAATATAAAGATCGCGCACGCCGCTAACGCCATATACTGCAAGATTTTTAGCTATAACATTTTTAATGCTATTCAATTTCAAGTTTTCTTTTAAAGTTTTAAAATTTTCCTCTTCCGGCTCAAAAGCAAATACCCGCGCGCTTGGATTCAACACAGACGCGTATATCGAAAAACATCCTATATGAGCCCCTATATCAACAATAGGACAATCGGCTTTTTTAATAACATCATCCAAAATTTTATAATCTCTATCAACAAAAATTTCTTCAAAAACGGAATGATCGGCATCCGAACGAATTTCAATTTCCAAAGATTTTCCAAAAAGTTTTACATTTTTGACCATAGTACTATAGAATATAGGGAGCTCACCCGGCCAAGGCGGGGTTCGCGACTAAAGCTAGCACGCCTCCCGCGCGCTTAAAAGATGAAATTATAAGAATTCAAATTTCAAATGAAAAATGTCAAAATAATTTCAATAATAAACGGATACCTGGATGACACTTTCAAGCCGGACTCAAAAATAAACAAGGTTGAGGCCCTCAAAATAATAGGAGAAAGCCTTAAATGGGACATCAAAGAAACGGCAAAATCACAAACGGCATTCACGGACATAGAAGAAAAAGAATGGTACGCGCCATATATAAAATACGCGGAAAATAAAAAACTCATTCCTGAACAAGAAAATATTTTTTCTCCGAATGAAAATATAACACGAGGGGAAACGGCGGAAATTTTATACAGAAGTATAGCTCTAAAACAAATTCCGTTAAAAATTAAAACCAATCAAACAAAATCGGAAACATTACAAATATCTCCGGAGATTACCATATCGGCAAAATGGGAAGATAAAAAAACCGATCTGGACGCGCATTTTCTTGGGAAAAACGAGGAAATATATTTCATCCACAGATTAAGCAACAATCAGAAAATTTTACTAAACAGCAGTTCATCGCAGAATCCGCTTGAGGAAGAAATGATTATTAAAGAATTGCCGAAAGGCGAAAATACATATTTTCTACACTACTATTCGGGCAAAAAAACTTTCGCGTCATCAAAAACAACAGTGGAAATTTATGATAAAAACGGACTTGCGAAAATATATGCCCCTCCCGACTCAAAAGGAGAAATTTGGGAAGTATTCTCAATAAATGGAAAAGGCGAAATCACGGAGATAAACAAAATAGAAACGTGCGAAGAAAGCGAACTCTCAACGGCAATCTGTTCACGCCCACTTAATTGAACAACCCATCGAAGGTTTAACCTCTTCACAATATTTTTCGCCCATCAAAAGACAATCAATCGCCTCTTTTAATTCTCTTTTCGTAACTTTATCAGGCTCCTTCCAATTATCATCAATTCGCCCATGATAAAAAAGCCCCCTATGTTCGTCATACGCAAAAATATCAGGCGTACACTCGGCGCCATAAGCCTTCGCGACATTTTGCGTTTCATCCAATAAATAAGGGAAATTCATTCCATACCACTCATAATGTTTTTTCATATTGGGCAAAGTTTCTTCCGGATATTGCGGATTAAAATTTGAATTTATACCTACAAGCTGAACTCCGCGTCCAATAAATTCCATCTGCAACTCAACAAGTCTTTTCCAGACAGCCTGAACATAAGGACAATGATTGCACATAAAAACAACAACCAAAACTTTCGCGGAACTAAAATCATCCAAGGAATATTTTTCCAAGTCAACTCCTGTCAAATTAAAATCGGGAGCCTTCGTTCCATCAGCAATCTTTTTAGATTCAAGCAAGGTCATAAAAACCGGTTACAAATTTAAGATACCAGATAATTAAAAATCCGCCCACAGCATCTGATTCGTAACCTCATGATGATATAAAATCTCTCCGATCTTAACTTTTGTACCAAGCCCCTTTGGCGATCTATCTGCGGCTTTTCTTTTCAATTCAGCATACTTTCTATGATTATCCTTACCCATAATTTCTTTCATAAATTCACTCTTTTCAAAATAATCCAAAGCGGCATAAATATCGCCGGGAAGTTTTTTTACTTCACCGTAAACAAATTCCTCCATCTTTTTTAATTCGGCATCGCTCGCGTCAATTCCTTTAAGACCGGCTTTAACAATGGAATATATACATAAATAAGGATTAACATCGGGCGCGACAGTCCGAACTTCAACTCTCGCGCTCTTCTCATTTCCAATCGGGATTCTCACCATCGATCCCCTGTCAATAGCGGAAACTTTAATTTCATTCGGCGCCTCGAAATGAGGATCAAGCCTTCTGTAAGCATTAACACTTGAATTCATCACAAGACAAATGTCATTCGCGTAATACAAAACTCCGGCGATAAATCTATATGCTTCTTGAGACATAAAATACTTCCCCTCTTTATCATAAAATAAATTTTCCCCATTTTTTGAAAGAGAAATATTAGTATGCATTCCCGTTCCATTCAAATTTTGAATAGGTTTAGGCAAGAAACAAGCGGTAAATCCCATTGTTTTAGCGACTTGTTTCGCAAGAAGTTTATACATAAGAATTTGATCGGCGGTATCTATTCCAGTTGAATATCTGAAATTGAGTTCGAACTGGGAAGGCGCGACCTCCGGATGATCTTTTTCATTTTGAAAAGCGAGAGACCTTTGAACTTCAGCGAATTTATCAATAAACTGCCTTAAAGCATCTTGAGGCAAGGCATTAAAATATCCACCTTTGGTAACAAGCTTAAACCCGACATTCTCGTCAAAATTCTGTTCCGCGTCCACCCCGTCAAACAAAAATCCCTCAATTTCAGGCGCGACATTGATCGTCATCTCTCTTTTTTCTTTAAGTTCAAGAGATAACTGAAGAAGTTTCGACCTGAAATCAGCGTCATACATACTCCCGTCTTTGTCGCACACATTCCCAAAAACAAGAATTTTCCCGACACCAAGCAAATCGGAAGGAAGCCATCTTGTAGTCGTCCAATCAATCTTAAGCCTTAAATCAGACTGATTTTGCGCCGTAAATCCATGAATGGAAGATCCGTCAAAAGTCAGATTATCTTCAGCTCCAATCAGATAATTTTTATCATAATCCAAAGCATGAAATCTCCCTTCCAAGTCGGAAAAACAAACGGTAACAGCCTTAATCCCATTCTCTTCTTTTAAATATCCCAGAAACTCATCTTTAATCTCATCGCTTGAAACTCCATCTGTTCTCGTCCTCTTCATTCCCAAATTTTTTTCTTCAAGTTCCGCGTAAGATAAATCCAAAAGATGATGAGGAGTTTTCCATAATACGGCATCATAATCTCTCTCTCGTCCTGAAATTTCAGATTGCATAGAAACTTTTTTAACCAAACCATCCACGCCATCGGAAAC
>JACROX010000063.1 GCA_016214225.1 Candidatus Peregrinibacteria bacterium
CAAAAGAACAGATTGACGAATATATAAAAAAATACAAAGAAATATTAAAAACATTATGTGAACAGCTTCGTCGGCGAGGCCACGGGCCGAGCGCGCAGCGAGGCGAACAATCTGGCTTTGCCAGTTGTGAGACGAAGCAAGCTTATCAAACTAAAAAAAATAAAAAAAGAAAAATTGATTGCAAAAATAAAAACAAAACTCAGAGAACCTCTGAAAAACGATGGATTGCAAGGAAACGAGGAGCTTTCGAAGGAGCCGCGCAGCGAGGCGAACAATCTGGCTCTGCCAGTTGTGAGACGAAGCGAGCTTACAAATAAGGAGCTTGTACGGCGAGGAGGAAGCGACGAAGTTGACGCAGCAAGACACGTTTTTCATAGGTTCTTTAGAGAAAGAAAGCTGAAAAGAGCGCAACACAAGGAGTATATTCGCAGTCTCCCGTCTTCTTTCGACCACGAAAGAATTTCATGGACTACGGCAGAATATCCAAGGCATGAACGTGGGATTGTTTGGAAAATTGTAATTTCATTGCTTGCATTAGGGCTTATTGCCTGGGGAATTTGGTATGAGGCATGGACATTTTCCTTGGCTATTGTAACTTTTGTGGTTGTGTATGCCATTATTCATCGTGAGGGGCAAAAAGAGGTAAAAGTGATTATTTCCGATATCGGAATAAAAGTGGGACACAGAAAATATCCATTCGGCGCGATAAAAGGCTTTTGGATAAGATATTATCCGCCTCATACAAAAACATTGCACATAAAAGTAAATGGGGATTTTGCCGTAAATATACCGATTGAATTAAACTATCAAAATCCGGCTGAAGTCAGAGATTGTCTTATTGAAAAGATACCGGAATTTGAAGATAAAAATGAATCCATAAGCGATATCATAATAAAACTTCTTAAAATTTAACGATGGCTGAACCGGAAAGACAAAAACCTGTCAAAACCCATCCCGCGCAACCACAAAACCCGCCGGGATTAACCGTTACTCCAAACCCAAATCCGGCCGGACGAAGCGCTAAACACATAAAACTGGAAGCCGGCCATCTGCAAATGGATAGAGCGGCGCAAGTCGAAGCGGAAAGAAAAGCAAGAGAGGCGATATCAAACAAATTTGCGGAAAAATATCCCAGATATGACGCGCAAAGAGCAGGTCTCGCGGCCGCCGCCGCGAAAGAAGGGCTTTTGGCGCCGATTAAAGATATCGGAGAAAAATGGAATAAGACAAGAGAAACTTTTGAGCAAAGAAACACGTCAGGGGAATATATAACCCTGAACGACCTTACGGAAGCCACGGATCCGTTCAAAAAACACATGGATGAAGCTGTGGTTGTGATTCAGGCATATATTGAAGCGCTTACGGGGTCTTCCGAAGGAGGACGGATTTCAGCTGAAGTTCTTGCCAGAATGATGCATAGCGCGAACAGTAAAGTCGACGCGGTCGCGAATCTTTTGATGAAACGAAAAGAATTTCCGGGCATGGTTAAAGCATTAAAATACGTTCTTAAAATAAACGAAAAATCGGAAAATGGAACGGAACATAGTGTTGCCCACGGCAAGGAAGAGGTATTTTTGGAACTTTCAAAAATACTGGAAGGCAAGGCGGAAATAAGGCCTTTCGCGTGGGTAATACTTGGTTTTATGGAGGATAAGGACAGAGAGGAATTTGGCTTGCGTTACGTAAAAGAGGGAAAACTTTCCGCCAAACAAACTTTGGAATTTTTGGAGGAAGGCAACAAATACGGATGTTTCAGTCCGGAGGAGATGAAAAGAATTATTCAAGCCAGCGTGATGTTTGACGAATTAAAAGCCGATTTTAAAACAAGAGAAAAACAATATGGTGATTTTTGGACAGCCCAAAACAATTTTTACGAGGAAGGGAAAAAGCTTCTGCACATATCTTATCTCTCCAGAAACAGGGGAGCAGAAATGCTAAGTCTTGGAAACATAGCGCTTACTCTCGCACAGATATGGGGGATCGCCACGGCGGGTGTAAATGCAGTGGTGCATGGTATGGCAACAAAAATATGGAAAAATCCAAGAGAAATATTTACTCTTTTTAAAAACCCTTACGTTTTAGCGGGTATTGCTGCGACTACTGCCGCTAGCGCGGCAAAAAAGGATGGTTCTATCGGTGATAAATTGAAAGGAAAAACGGAAAGAAAACAGGAAGAAGAAAAATACGCAAAAAATACTTTGGTCAAAATTATCAAAGGCAACCCTAAATGGGATGAATTTTTTAAGTCGTATGATTATGAAGGTGCAAAGGCAATATTTGCGTATCTTTTGGACACCAAAAGAGGAATCGGCACGGAAGAAAATCCTTTGCCGGCAATGATGATGAAGATAGGAAAATTCACGGAGTGGATACGGAAACAAATTGCAAAGAAAGAGGGAAAAGAAAAAGAAATTTATGAAAACCTGCTTGCCGATATTCAAAAAGTGGGTGGTACGGACACGGAATTTATGAGACTCGCAAAATCATTTTGGACATTAAACATCGGAGCAAAAAGCGCGAAAACGGAATA
>JACROX010000068.1:0-8310 GCA_016214225.1 Candidatus Peregrinibacteria bacterium
AGCGAGAAAATCGGTCCGTAGCCGGAACTCAAGCGAGCTCCGCGAGTCTTGAGTGTAGGCGAAGGATGACACGCAAGAAAATTTTGCGACGGTCAGGAGCTAAAAATTTTCTTAGCGGGTCAAGATTTTCCCTATTGAAAAGTCAGACCCTCTTTTTTGAAAACAAAATCAGCATAGCCGCCAAAACAATCATCAGAATCACAAGCCCGATCAAAATAAACATTTTCTGTTCGCTACTCACAAAAGTTACGGCAAGCCCACCCAAAGCGGCTGTCACAGCCAAATACAAAAGCACAACTCCCCTCGAAGACAAGCCAAGATTCAGGAACCTATGATGCAAATGTTTCAAATCTCCGCGCCATATTTTACCTCCTGAAAAAAGCCTTCTTAAAACTACCCAAATCATATCCAAAATCGGGATACCCAAAACAAGGAACGCAGTCGCGACTTTTCCGCCGGAAAATATAGCCAAAGCCGCGATAGTAAACCCGAAAAACGTGCTACCTGTATCCCCCATCAAAATTTTCGCGGGAGGAAAATCAAAAATCAAAAAAGCAAAAGCGGATCCGGCGATGATTAATGCAGCTTTTGCCACGGAAATTTGAGACAAAGGATCAGCGTGAATCAAAGGATGCACACTCAAGGCAAAAATAGTAAGAGCGGAAATAAAGCTTACACCACTGCTTAAACCACTCACCCCATCCACGAAATTCATTGTATTCAAAACCACCATAACCCACACAATGGTAAAAACAGCGCTAAAATATCCGCTCAAACCCAGGGTCCCAAAAAAAGGAATTTTAAAAGACAAAATACCTATGCCGAAAATCACCAAAACCACACATGCCAAAAACTGAACAAAAAGCCGGAGAAAAGGATTTAAATTAAACATATCATCCAGAAATCCAAGAACAACAATAATGGAGGAACCAATAATCAATCCAAAAAGCTCCTTGCTGAAAGGCACAAATAAAAGAAGAGATATAATGAAAACAATAAAAATAGCAACCCCTCCATAGTAAGGGATAGGGGCTCTTTTAAGCCCATACTTCTGCGGCCTATCCATGAGTTTCAATTTCGGAAAAATCTTCAGCGCAAAAAAAACGAACACAATAGAAGCCAAAAACGCAAAACCGAAAATATATAAATATTCTTTAAGCATGCAATATGTTAGGAGTTCGCCCGCCACAGGCGGGCTCACGGCAACGAGCTAGCACCCCTGCGGTGTGCTTGGGAATTAAATTATTGATATTTAAGTCGCCAACCAAGATAGCACCTTTCACATTATAAGTTCCAATTTTAGTTCTGCGAAGACTTTCAACATATGCTCCAACACCAAGTAAAACTCCCAAATCATTAACAAGAGAACGGACATAAGTCCCCGATCCGCATTTAACTTTAAACGCGGCATTCGGCCATTTTAAAGACACAATATCAAAAGAATAAATTTTAATTTTCCTCGGATTAAGAACAAAATCTTTTCCTTTTCTGGCCAAATCACATGCCCTCTTACCTTTCACCTTAAGAGCGGAGTACTTGGGAGGAACTTGCAAAATTTCACCAATAAAATTTTTATCAATCACACTTTTAATTTCATTTTCACTAAGAACAGAACCATCATAATTTGCATATTTCTCAATTTTTCCTTCCGCATCATAAGTGTCGGAAACGTAGCCGAACTTAGCGGAAAATTCATATTCTTTATCCATGCACGACAAAAACCCCACAAGCTTAGTGCATTTACCCAAAGCCAAAATCAAAAGACCGGTAGCCAAAGGATCAAGAGTCCCCGTATGTCCGACTTTTTTTTCACCAAAAATACCGCGAACTTTTTTAACAACATCAAAAGAAGTCCACCCTTTCTCCTTATCTATAAGTAAAAATCCATCCATATTCAAAGATTCATTCTATAAAGCGATTTCTATTCTCTTTCAAGCAATTCGGTAATGACTTTCTTGTCATTCCAAGGGATTCTGCCGGTTTTCAATATAATAATTTCTTCGGCGCCTTTACCCGCGACAACCACGCAGTCCCCCTCTTTTGCAAGTGTTAAAGAAAGTCTAATAGCCTCTCTTCTGTCGGGAATTTTCCAAAAATTCTGTCCCTCTTTTCTTGGTATCCCATTTGATACTTGCTCAATTATATTCCACTCATCTTCGGTATAAGGATCATCATTCGTAACAATAACAAAGTCGGCGTATTCATTTACACTCTCGCCCATTTTAGGCCTTTTGGACTTATCTCTTCCGCCGCCGGTAGCTCCAAAAACGGCAAAAAGTTTGCCGGGAGTAAGCGTTCGATAAAGAGCAAAAAGACTCTCAAGCGCATCTGGAGTATGAGCATAGTCAACTATCACGCTGAATTTTTGCCCCACGTCCACATGTTCGTAGCGCCCGGGGATAACATTTATTTCTTCAAGCCCCTTCTTAACGACAGCAAGCGGAATTTGCAACGCAATCGCGGCGCAAGCCGCCGCCATGGCGTTATACACATTAAACTCTCCGGGCAAATTAATTTTCACGTCAATCGCCTCGTTCGGAACATGCATGATAAACTTGGAACCTTCAGGGCCTTTTTCAATATTTTCCGCGTACACGGTAGCATAACTCAAGCTATACGTAATTTTACGATCAGCAACGAATTGATTAAAATAAGTGTAATATTTATCGTCCGCGTTGAGGACAAGAACTTTCGGGACACCGAGCTTTCTGACTCCTCGTGAAACTTTTTGAAATAATTTTCCCTTTTCGCTCAAATAATTATTAAAATTACCGTGATATTCGATATGATCGCCCGTAACATTTGTAATAACGGCCATATCAAAATTAATCCCCAAAACTCTGGACTGTGTTATCGCGTGCGAAGTAACCTCCAAAATAACATATCTGCATCCCTCTTTTAACATTTGTTTCAATAAAGATTGAAGTTTAAAAGGACTCATAGTGCTTTGTTTGGTTGTGTTGGTCCATTTTTCCCCCCCTATTTGAAAATTTATCGTCGAAGTCATCCCGATTTTATATCCGGCGGAAGTCAAAATATTAGCCAGAAGATTTACGGTGGTTGTTTTCCCGTTTGTTCCCGTCACTCCTATAATTATCATTTTACTTCCGGGGAATAAATTGATTAAAGCCGCTATAAAAGCCGCGACTTTATGATAAAAAAGTCTTATGGGATGAGTGTCCGGGAAAATTTCTCTAAGAAAAGAAAGCATAAAAAACACGTTATAAAGCGTGCGAATTATACCAGTTTTTCACAAATTCAACATCTTTGGAAATTTGCTCTTTTAGAACTTTTTCATTGGGGAATTTTTTTGTATCTCTAATTTTTTCAAGAAGCTCTATTTCGATGTTCTCATCATAAAAATCTCCGATTCCCAAACCCGCTTCAATCAAAAACACCTCGGCAATTTTCTTTTTCTCTCCAAATGTAATTCTGGCGCCGACATGCGCGGCGGCCTTATAAATTTTATTTTTCAAAAAAACTCTGCCAACAAAAACCCCCAAGCACACCGAAGGTGTGCTAACTTTTGCCGTGAGCCCCGCTTTGGCGGGGCGAACTCCGCTAATAGAGTCGCTATAATTCACATTCAAAGTCGGAAATCCCAAAGTTTTTCCAATACCTGCGCCTTTCACTATTTCCCCCGAAATTTTTTCCATACATTAAGAACTATAGCGCAAATTTTTTGACTTACCAAGCACACCGAAGGTGTGCTAATTTTAGCCGTGAACGAAGCGAACTTAAACTCTCAGCATAATGACATTCAAAAACATACAAGAAGGCGACCCGAAGGGTTGCCTGCCAAGTAGCGTGAGCCACGCCCTGGCGAGGCGAACTCTTCAAGGACTGATTTACTTAAACTTATTTTTTCTGGAATCTTACCTGATAAGATTTCATATCGGATCTTATCCGACAAATCTTCAGGAAGTTTCAATATTGGTTTTAGCGATAATATTTTTAGGAATTACAATTGCGGAAAACGGAGGCAAGAAGTTTATAAAAGCAGTACTCAGCCATAAAATAATAAATATTTTAATAATTCTCACGGCAATTTCTCTAATGATAGTTAAACCGATAAATTTATTGGATCAAATCAGGCATGTAAAATTTTTAGCTTTTGGATCAGTTCTTACAATAATTTTTCTGGAAACATTCAAAACCTCTGAAGAGAGAAAATACGCGTTAAAAATAGCGGGAGCGGGAGCGATTTTATTCGGACTTTTCAGCGTAATTTATAACTTGGCGGGATTTAATGTCGCGTACGATTTACGTCTTTTAGGCCCTCTGGACGCGGCGGTTTACCTCGCGTATTATCTCACTCCATTCTTTCTTTTATTTTCGATAGACTTCATAAATAATCCAAAAAATAAAATAAATTTGGTATCAGCAGTCATTCTAGGAATTTTGATAATAGCCACAATGTCGATGGGCGCAATTTTAGGAAGCTTTTTGGTTTTGGTATTTTATCTTATCAAAAAAAATAAAATTCTTAGAACAAAATTACCAAAAATGATTCTGGCGCTTATTGGAATAATTGTTGTTTCAACTGTTTTTTATGTAAAAATTCTGCCGACAATTCGAACAAATTACTCAAGCCTAAGCGAACGCGGACAAATATGGAAAGTATCGGCAAGCTTTTTAAAAGATCCGGAAAATATTTTGCTTGGACTCGGATTCGGGCAGTTTCAAGAAAATTATTTAAGAGCGGCGGACAAAGTTTTGGGACAAAAACCGCTCGATTATTACGTTTTGCAACCGCACAATATATTTTTACTGTTTATTTTTCAGTACGGGATTTTAGGACTTTTATTTATAGTTGTTTGCTTATATAAAACGCTCAAAAAATGCCTTGTCTCAGAGAAATTTCCTGAAACGGAAACAATATTCGCTTTTATACTTTTATACTTTTTCCTTCATGGAATGATCGACACTCCATTCTTCAAAAACGATATAATAATCCTTTTTCTGATTTTTATGGAATTGGGATTGGGATTAGGAAAAAATCAAGAACATGCTCAAAGCCCCTCATCCACATCAATAACTCCATAACTCTCGTCTTCCCTTTTATAAACCACATGAACTTTTTCGTCGGCGGAGTTTTTATATACGAAAAAATCGTGGCCCAAAAGTTCCATTTGGCAAATAGCCTCTTCCTCTGTCATCAGTTCCAATTTCCCAAGTTTTTTACGCTTGCTCACGACAGATTTTTCTTTATATTCATCCTGTTTTTCATAAATATTTTCCAAAGTCGACGACTGCGGTAAATCCCCGCTTTTATATCTCCTTTCTTCGGAACTTTTATATTTCTCAACTTGCTTTTCCAGCTTCTCGCAAACATTCCGCAGAGCCTCTTCTATCGAGACACCGCTTTCCTCGGCCCTTATCGTTGCGTGTGGCACATGCATCGTAATCTCAATGACAAATTTTTTATCTGTAGTTTTTACTTTATTTTTCACAACATCCACGCGCACAAAAGAAGCCTCATCATCAACTTTATGGCAATATTTTGCCAAATGTTCTATTTTCTCGCGAATAAAAGTTTCCTCTGCAAGACCAAGCTCCAAATTTTCACGGAAAATCTCAACTTTCATAGTCCTGAAGTTAAATCAAGTAAAACTTTATACGGATCATCCGCTTTTGTAATCCCGGAAGCAAGCAAAACACCGCTCGCTCCAAGCTCTATCGCGATTTTAACATCTTCGGAAGTTTTTACTCCGGCTCCAACCAAAACCTTGCCTTTACCGAGAAAATCAACCGACCGAGTTATAACATCAGGCGAAGCTTTGGATACGGAAATATCACCCCCAATCAACTCGGGAGGTTCAACGGCAATCAAATCGGCGCCAAATCCGGCGACCGTAACTCCCCTTTCGGGAGTTTCAGCGCAACAAATGACAAAAAGCCCGGCCTCATGAGCTCTTTTAATACTTTTCTCCAACACTTCATCGGTAAGTTTCCTTTCAGCATGATTTAGCAAGGTACCGTACGCCCCTGCTTGCTTTGCTATTTCGGGCGCAATATGTCCTGTCAACGCACCATAAGCAACAGGGTCGATATGCTGGGCAAATACGGGAATATCAACATTCGCGGCAACCTCCTTCAAGTCGTGCGCGTTAACGCACACCGCGATATTTTTGCCGGTTTCTTTCGCAACTTTTTCATGAACTTTCGCGAGAGCCAAAGCATTCGCGCCAACCGCTTGTTCATAAGTCTTAAAATTTACGACAATCGCGGGAAGATCCATAAGGAGATAAGCCAAAAAAATATAATTTAACCGCTCGAGCGAAAATCATACCCCAAATCGCGCGCTAAATGAATTGATTTTCGAACAAAAAACTGATATAATTATACAATTTAAAAAAATAAAAACAAATAAATGGGAATCCACAAACATTTAAATTGCTTTAAAAATTTTTCAGGAAAATACTATGGCCTTAAAGAAAATAGGCTTGTGTTTGAAGAAAAACCATCTGAACCAAAACCAGCACCGGAGCCATCAAAAGACGAACAGATAAAGGATCTACAGGCAAAAATAGCCAAGCAAGAAAAACAACTTAGGAAAGAAAAAGATAAAGATAAAGACAAAAAAGAAAAGCTGGAAAAAATATTGGGAGAAACTCGCGCTAAGCTTAAAAAATTGCAAGAAGAACCAGCCAAAAAATTGCTACCTTCCTCCGATGAAAAAGAAGAAAAAAGAATCCTCGGTCCAAGTGAAACGACAAAAACAGAAGGAGGAGAAAACGGCGAAAAAATGGAAGGAACATTTAACGCGCAAAACAAATTAATAGAGGGAACAATAACTTTTAAAAATGGAGACGTTTATAGCGGAACTTTCGATCCCGAAACAGGCAAACTCACAAAAGGGAAAATAATCCTTAAATCAGGCGATACGCAAGAAGGAGATTTTGACAAAACTACAAGCCGCCTCACAAAAGGGAGAAAAAAGCTGGCATCAGGCGAAACGCAAGAAGGAGACTTCGACAAAGACACAGGCAAATTGACAAAAGGAAAAATCGTACTCATATCAGGAGTAATCCTTGACGGAACATTTGACAGAACAACAGGGCAAATAATGGAAGGCACAAAAACAAATGAAAAAGGCAATCCGGCTGAAATACAGAAAGGGAAATGGGAGAAAACTGGAAAATTCTCAGGAGTAATAAAATTCAGAGACGGAACAATCCGTAGAGGGACATGGGATAAAACTGGAAAAGCCATAGGAACACCAACGCAAGTTCCGAGCATGGAGGAAGAAGATAAGCCAAAACCGGATGCGAAAGCAGCGCCGGGACCAGAGAAGAAACCTGCGACATCAGCAGAAACCACCACTTCCCCTGCCGGCAAACTCTTTGAAGGATATGCCGCAAGAGTGGAAAAAATTGACGAAAAAACAAAAGGAAAAGACAAAAAAGTCCTTGGAAACGCCAAAATACCAGACATCCGCAGTAACATAGCACTCCTAACCTCGGATAAAAAAGCCGATACGGTTAAAGAAAAAGCGGTTAATCTCAAAGAAGAAACAGATCGAAGAATAAGAGCCTATACTTCAAGATATGACTCAAAAACAGGTAAATACACTCTTGACTATGAAGGCGTCAAAAGATCTCATGAAATCAGCATCGGCTTGGGAGACATTTTACTTGATCCGGACATAAAAGAGGTTGAGATATGGAAGGACAGAGAAAAGCCAATCATTGCAAAAAGAGCGACAGTGGCAACCAAAAGAAATAAAGAAAGAGTCGGATTTGTGGATAAGGATGGAGATTACGTAACCACATTCACGGGCGATAAATTCAGAATAGTTACGGAAAAGGAAAGAAATTTTGGAAATAAGGACGAACTCACCGCGTATCACAACGAAACCGAGAAAGAAAGAAAACAAAGACAAAAATTCGAATGGTTTTCCGAAGCAGGAGAGAAGTCAGCACGGACAGAAGGAAAAGAAGAAAAAACGAGAAGAGAATCGGTTGCAAAGGTTGGCAAGACAACACCTCCTGTAACTCCTCCTGTAACTCCTCCTGCAACTCCTCCTGCAAAAACAGGTGAAACCACAACACCAAGCCATGTCGAAGATAAAAAAACTACAGAAGCAACTAAAGAAAAATCACCGGAAGAACTCGCAAAAGCGGAAACAATAAAAGCAACTATCTCAAAAGTTCAAGAAAAAGCGGATAAAGTAGCTCTTCAGATGTGGCGCGACAGTATCAAAATCAGCGAAACTCCAAAATCACCTGATAGTACAAGTTACGCGATTTTGGTGGAAGGCAAAGACACAAACAGCACAATAGAAATAAAAGCTGAACAAGTAAACAA
>JACROX010000068.1:8429-9131 GCA_016214225.1 Candidatus Peregrinibacteria bacterium
ACCTACTACAACACCTCCAGCACCAACCCCAGCGAAAACAGGCCCAACAGCCACGGCAGGAGCAGCCACACCGGAAACACCCAAAAAATCCGAATTCACAGTCACTTTCGCGTTCAAAAACAAGGACGGACAAGCAACTCAGTACCACACCTTCGATGAATGGCATAAAGAAGGAGAAGTGGAAGAACCTTACGCGGGAAAAACTCCAGAAACTTTCGATTCAAAACTCTCAAAAGTACTCGGCACAATTTCAAAAAGACCAAACGATCACAACTTAATAAATTGGGTAAGAACACATATAGATGACTCAACGAAAAGACAACAAGAAATAGACGGAATTTACGCCAGACTAAAAACAAGAGGCCACCTTGAAATAAAAGTTCCTCCGCAACAAGACGCAATGGAAAAATTTACTGTAGATAATTATAGAGATCTTTTAGAGATCGGCGGTAACATCAAAAGCACAATAGAAACCGGCAAAACTAAACAAGAAATAATAAAAAAACTTGCAGAATACGACACAAAATTAAAACAGATAGCTTCCGCAACAAAAGTAAAAAAAATAGCATTCCTCACAAGTCCCGAACTCACATGGGACACAGACAAGGAAAACGGCTTCATTGAAACAACAGATGCCGCCCTCGAAGAACAACTAAGAAAATTAAAGGAAAATCAACACGGCAAATCTTCCAAAGAATACGC
>JACROX010000069.1 GCA_016214225.1 Candidatus Peregrinibacteria bacterium
TATGTAAAGAAAATTAATTGGAAAAGATTGAAGCTGTGAAAAACTAATTTCTTCAGCTAAAAATCTGTTTCCCCAAAACCTTCACTGTCTTCTGGATAATTACCGTTTAGAAATTATTAATAAGTAGGCGGTAGAATAGGAATATCTTTGGTTTGCAACAAGACTTATAACCAATCTGTATATGCGTAATTTTTTGAGGGAGACAGAAATAGAACTTAGGTTAAAAAACTATGCCATGAAAACTATCAAGAATTATCTCCGATCTTTGCGGGATTTTCTTCAGTTTGCGCATTCTCGTCCATTTGATGAACAAATTGTTAAAGAATTTATTATTGTAAAACAAAATGCTGGATGTGGCCCTCAAACGTGCAATCTGTATCTGAATGCCATTGTGTTCTTTTATCGCAGTGTCCTTAAAACTCCGTTTTCTTTCAATATTTCTTTCTCAAGAAGACCAAAACGTCTGCCTGTTGTTCTGTCTCGGCAGGAAGTGAAAATATTGATTTCTTCCATATTCAATCGTAAACACAGATTATTAATCGCGCTTGCTTATGGAGCGGGTTTGCGCGTAAGCGAAGCTGTAAAACTTCGTGTTCAAGATATTGATATTAATGAAAAAGTAGTGTATGTCCGCGGTGGTAAAGGCAATAAAGACAGAATTACAATATTGCCGGAAAAATTACAGCAGGATATAAGAGAGTTGATCGTTTTCAAAACCAAGCAAGATTATGTGTTTGATAGTCAGCGTGGAGGAAGAATCAAAGAAAGAACAGCGCAAAAAATATTTGAACATGCGTTAGAAAAATCGCGAATAATGAAAAATGCCACGTTCCACTCCTTGCGGCATAGTTTCGCGACACATCTTCTGGAAAACACTGTTGATATTCGTTATGTACAGGAATTGCTTGGGCATAGCAGTATAAAAACAACTCAGCTTTATACTAAAGTAACCGATTTAAGTTTGAAAAAAATTAGAAGTCCGCTTGATTAATGTTTTGGGATTCTATTTTGTTAACGCTCGGATCGGGTCTATGTTTGCCGCTTTTTGGGCGGGGATGTAGGCGGATAAAATGCTTAGCAGTATGCCAAATGATGAAGTAATCAATATTGTTTCAGGAGTGATGAGGAAGAGTGTTTTTGGCAGAAAGATTGACGCGTCCAGCTTGCTCAATTCTATGTTATCCAGCATTAAAGTTCCGACTAATCCAATTATTATCCCGGTGACGCTTCCCAATATCCCGACTATTCCCGCTTCGTACAATATCAATAATTTTATTTGATTTTTTGTTGCGCCAAGCGCGCGGAAAAGTCCTATTTCTTTTGTCATTTCACTTATTTTCGCGAGAAATGTGCCGGATATGGCGATTGCCGATGTCGCGAATATTATTAGGGATATCATCCAAAGGGATATTGAGAGATATTTTAGTTTTTCTTCCACTTCTTGCAGATTTTTTTGAAAATATTGAGTCTTGAGTCCCAGCTTTTCTATTTCCGCGGCCGATTCTCTTGTTATGTCGGCGCCGCTTGTTTCAGCGAATATTTCAATAAATGAAGATGTTGACGCGTCCGCGTATTTTTTATTTAACTGTTCCACGATATCACTCGGCAATGTTATTCCTATTAAATTTATTTTGTCTGAAAATCCAATAATTTTGACTGAAATTTTTTGATCTTGACTGTTCATTGAAGGAAAGAGCGTTGAATAATTCGGGTAGATCGTGAGTTCTTTTCCTGTCAGATTTTGTTCTGAAATTACGGGTAATCCTTGCGGTAGCGCCACTCCCAAGTTGTACAGCTCGAGTATTTTTCGAGGGATTATGGCGGGATACGGTTCTTTGGAATTGTCCCATGTTACTCGCGTGTCTATGTCATCTTTTATAAAGTTGTACGGTAATCCGAAAATCATCGTGTCCGTTAAAAGGCTTGTTCCAAGCAAATCCGCTTCGAGTGAAGCAAAATGATTGAATTGCGTTTCGGGATATACTTCTTTTATGCCTTTTATTTTTGATATTTCATCTACCGTGGACTTATTTAATTTCCCAATTTGCGATTGCGTTAAAAATGAAATTATTCCCGCTTTTTCGAGATTTGGACGAATTGTTATTTGCGTAAGCGGGCTCTTTTTTTCCAATTCCTGAAAACTTGATTGTTTGATTCCTTGGCTTAGACTCAAGAAAATCGTCAACGAGGCCGTGCTTATCGCGATGCTTGTTACGGCAAGCAATACTTGCAGTTTTTTTTCTTTGATGTTTTTAATGGCCAGATTTATCACGGATGATGTGGTTGTTTATGAATTTTTCCGTCTTCAATGTGTATTATTCTTTTTGCCGTGTTCGCGATATTTTCGTCGTGGGTCGCTATAATCAATGTTGTGTTGTGGATTTTGTGCAGGCGCTTGAGCAGATTTATGATTGTTTTTCCTGTTTTTTGATCGAGATTTCCAGTCGGTTCATCGGCAATAATTATTTTCGGATTATTTATCAGCGCTCGTGCGATTGCTGTTCTTTGTTTTTCTCCTCCCGAAAGTTCTTGCGCTCTCGCGTTTGTTTTTTTGCTTAATCCAACCTCCTTTATTAGTGTTTCCGACAGGGCGTCTTCTTCATTTGTTTTGTGATTAAAAAGGGTTGGGAGAAGAATATTTTCTTTAACAGTTGATAATGGTTCTAAATGAAATTCCTGAAAAATAAAACCGATTTCTCTGTTTCTGTATTGAGATAACTCTTTGTCTTTTAATTTTCTTAAATCTTTTCCATTTATTTCCGCTTGTCCTTTTGTCGGGGTGTCGAGTCCTCCGATTATGTTTAACAGCGTGGATTTTCCCGATCCGGATGGGCCCACGACCGCGATAAATTCTCCTTCTTTGATTTGGATGTTAACTCCGTCCAGTGCTGTTACTTCCGATTTCCTTGAAGTGAATTTTCTGGAAACATCTTTTAGTTTAATCATTCGGTTTTTCTATTTTTGTCCTGCCTCCCAAATATGGGCGAAGTATTTCGGGAATTTCAATTTCTCCGTCTTTTGTTTGATAGTTTTCAATAATTGTTACAAGAGTTCTTTCCATCGCGCAGGCTGTTCCGTTTAATGTGTGGACGTAAGCTGTTTCTCCGTTTTTGCTTTTGTCGCTTTTGCCGCGATATTTTATTTTTGATCTTCTGGCTTGGAAATCCGTGCAATTTGAGCATGAGGTTACTTCTCTGAATTTATTTTGCGATGGAATCCAAGCTTCGATATCGTATTTTTTAGCCGCTGGAGCTCCCAAATCGCCTCCGCAGATATTCACGACTTGAAAGTGGAATCCGAGTTCGGTCATTATTTCTTTTTCAATGCTTAATATCAATTCGTGTTCTTCTTCCGATTTATCCGGATGGCAAAAACTGAACATTTCTATTTTATCGAATTGATGCACGCGGATAATTCCCGCCGTGTCTTTCCCGTATGATCCGGCTTCACGTCTGAAACATGTGGAAAATCCGCAATATCTGATCGGTAATTTTTTTTCTTCCAAAATTTCTCCGGCATGAAGCATGTTGAGCGGAACCTCCGATGTACCGACTAAAAATAAGTCGTCGCCTTCCGGATTTTGTTCGCTTTTTGGATTTACATGATAAATTTCGTTTCTATCCGCGGGGAAAAATCCGGTGCTGTACATCGCGTCTTCTTTTACAAGTACCGGTGGGATTACAGGTGTAAAACCTTTTGACACGAGTTTGTTTATCACGTGTTGAATCAAGGCGAATTCCAGTAAAGCGGCTCCTCCTTTGAGATAATAAAATCGTGAGCCCGATATTTTCGCGCCTCTTTCGATGTCAATTATGTCGAGTGTTTTTCCAAGTTCGATGTGGTCTTTTATTTCAAAATTAAATTTTCTTTTTTCTCCAATCATTTCCAAAGGCAAATTGTCGTTTTGGTCTTTGCCATCTGGGATCGAATCAAGTGTTGGGTTTGGGATTTGCAAGGCTAAATCATCAATTTCTTTTTCCAATTTTTCTATGTCGGGTTCGAGTGTTTTTATTTCTTCTTTTACATTTTTCATTTCGCTTAAAAGTTCGTCTTTGTCTTTTGAGGTCGCAATTTCTTTTGAAACATCATTTTGTCGAGCGCGCAGGCTTTCGATTTTCTGAAGTTTTTTATTTCTTTCTTGGTAGAGAGAAACTATTTTGTCTATTTTTGAAGGGTTGGCATGTTTTTTTTCTATGCCTTTTTTTATTTTTTCCGGATTTTCAATAATGAATTTTATGTCGATCATGTTTTGATTGTCTTTAGGCTTTACTAACGTAACTGCAATCTTCGGTGCTTACTTTTATTACCTCGCCTTCTTTTATAAATAGCGGAACTTTAACTATTGCTCCGGTCTCGATTGTGGCTTCTTTACTGCCTCCCGTGGCTGTGTCTCCTTTCACTCCGGGTGTTGTTGAAATAACTTTGAAATCCATTTTTGGAGGTAATTGTATACTTACAGGCGTGCCGTCTATATACATGGCGTAGCACTCTGTTCCGTCCAGCATGAATTTTGAATCGTTGCCGATTGTGTCTTTATCAAGCGAAAATTGTTCATATGAATCGTTGTCCATAAAATAATAATTTTCACTGTCATTATATAGGTATTGGCATTTTTTTCTGATTACGTCCGCGACTTCAACCGCTTCTCCGGATTTAAATGTGTATTCAATTACTTGATTTGTTTTTAGATTTTTCAGCTTTGATCTTGTGAACGCCGAACCTTTCCCCGGATTTACAAACTGTGCTTCTATAAAAAGCCATGTGCTGTTTTTAAAGCTTATAGCCAGTCCTTTCCTGAGTTCCGTTGTCATTGTCATAGTAGTGTTTTTATGGGGAATAGAAGAGTATCTTCCATGTTTTTCTTATTTAAAAGAATCATAAATAATCTATCTATTCCAAGCGCGATCCCGGCGCTCGGATAGCGGATTGATTTTAGACTAGCTAAAAACTCCTCGTCAATATCAAACACTGTTTTCCCGAGTCTTTTTCTTAGATTTTGTTCTTCTTGGAGTCGCTGTCTTTGTTCTTTGGGATCTATGAGTTCGGAAAAAGCGTTGGTGATTTCAACTCCCGCGATGTAAAGTTCGAATCTTTCTGCGAAGAATGGATTTGATTTTTTCTTTTTTGCAAGCGCCGCTTGCGTTGTCGGGTAGTCATAAACGAATGTTGGTTTTTTAAATCCGAGATTCGGTTCTATGTGATTTAAGAAAATTTTGAAAAATATATCATCCCAATCTTTACATCCGTTTGTGTCGAATTTTTTTTCTAAGGCTATTTTTTTGAATGTTTTCAAATCGCGGTTTTTTGTCAGGTCTATTTTGCAATATTTCATGAAAAGTTCATTTGTTGATAACCTTTCCCAAGGTTTGTTTATATTTATTTTGTGGTTTTGATAGTTGATGGTTGATTTTGTCGCGAGTGATTTTATCAGATTTTCGCAGTCTTTCATTAAATCTTTGTAGTCGGCTTTTTGTCTGTACCATTCAATCATCGTGAATTCCGGATTGTGCCGTGTTTCGCTTATTTCTCCGTTTCTGAACACTTTTGTTATGTTGAATATTTTTTTAAGTCCTTGTCCCAAAAGTTTTTTCATTTGGAGTTCCGGAGAAGTGTTCAGGAAAAATTTGTATTCTTTTTTTTGCGGAGTTTTTAGTGTTGTTTCAAATGGATCAAGGTGTGGCTCCATTCCTGGGATCCTAACCATGATTGGAGTTTCAACTTCTATAAAATTATTTTTTGTGAAAAAGTTTCTGATTTTTTGTGTTAGAATCGATCTTTCTTTTGACAAGCGGACCAAATGTTGGATTGAATTCATGTTAGCGCGTGAATTGTTATGTCTTTGTGTTTTATCAGTTTTAAGGCGGGGAATTCCGTAAATGTTTTTCGCGGAGTTTTTAATTCTTTCAGTACTGAGTTTTTATTTTTTATCAGTACGAGGATTTTTTTGCTCTGTAGAATTTTTGGAAAAGTCAGAGTTAATCTGTCTTTGATTTTAAATCGGTCGGTTTGCGTGTGCGCGACTGTGTATTTTTTTTCTTTCAGTGTTTTCGAGTAGGGGAATAATGACGCGGTGTGGCCGTCTTCACCGATTCCAAGTATTGTTAAGTCGAGTGGTTTTTCAGAAAGTTCATTCGCGTATTTTTCGAGTGATTTTTTAATTGACAGTGAAGTGTCGAAATAATGAAACGCTTTTGGTGAAATGGTTTTTATCAGTGATGAGTAGATCATTTTGTGGTTGGTGTCTTTGTTTGACAGGGGAGCGTATCTTTCGTCAACTTCAAAAAAATCCGTTTTATTAAACGGCAAATTTTCTTTTGAGAGGAGATTGTAAATTTTTTCCGGTGTTGTTCCTCCGCTTAAAGCAACGGAAAAACTGCTCTCTTTGTTTTTGTAGATTTTTTTAATGAATTTTATCGTTTCTTTTTCGAAGTTTTTTTCTTTTCTGAAAATTTTAATAATCATTTAACGGATTTTCCTTAATGAATGTCAAACCATTCGAAATTATCAATTTCCGTAAGCTTATTTTGCGACTCCGGACCTGTCGATTCATCTTTGTATTTTTCAATTTTAACGCTGTTTTTTCTCATGAAATTAACGATGCTGTCTGTCAATTTCCATGTTGATATTATTTCTTCAAAACTTAAAAAGTTTATGTGATTTTTTCTGATTACATCAAGAATTAAAAGTCCGTGTTCCGGCAGGCAATCATCGCCTGTGCACGCGATGGAATCTGATGTTGTAATCTGTTGGTAGTCGGAGCTTGAGCCATGTTTGTTTACCAAACGAATATTTATTTTTTCTTCCGGCTGAAGTTCTATTATCAGCCTGTTTGGCTGTTCGTCTTTTGGCTGAAACGCGAATTTTTTAAGTTCTATCACTATATATGTGTGTTTTTCATGCAATTTTTTCCCTGTGCGAATGTAAATCGGAGTTTTATACCAACTTTCACGATCAATGAATAATCTTATCGCCGCGAATGTTTCCGTTTTTGAATTTTTTGGAATCCCTTTCTCTTTTTTATATCCTTCGTATTGTCCGAGAACAATATTTTTTTCAGATTCGATAAATTTTAGTGCGGATAGAATACTGTATTTTTCACGATGAAGACTTTCCGTGTTTTCCGTGATTGGAATTGACATTGTCAGGAGCGCTAGAATTTGCATGAGATGAGACTGTATCATGTCTTTTATTGTTCCAACTTGATCAAAATATCCGGTTCGTTTTGTTACTCCCAATTTTTCGAAAGCTGTTATTTGTATGTTGGAAATTTCCGGCCCTTTCATCATTAAATTTAAAATTCTGTTCGAATGTCTTAAATGCAAAATGCTTTGTACCGATGATTTCCCAAGGTAGTGATCGAGCAGATATATGCTGTCTTCGTCAAAATATCTGGCGACAAAGTGGAACAAGTTTTTGGCTGATTTCTGGTCTTCTCCAAACGGTTTTTCCATTATAAGGCGAATGTCTTCGTTTTTCTCTTTTGTTGTTCCGAGATTTTTTATTATGTCTTCAAATACAATCGGAGGTACTGAAAAATAGGCGAGGGTGATCAGTGATTTTTCCCCCGTTAAATTTTTTAAATATTCTTTGAAGTTTTGGAAATCTTTTAGGTCGTTGTATTGTCCTTTAAAGTAATAGACGTGTTTTTCAAGTTCAAATAATATCTTCTTGTCGGTTGGTTCGTTTTGATTCTCTTTTATGCTGTCAGTAAATTCTTTTTTAAATTCTTTGTCGGATTTTTCCGTGCGCGCAAATCCAACAATGTAAAATTCTTTCGGAAGTCTTTTTTGTTCCATCAAACTGTATAAAGCAGGGAAAAGTTTTATTTTAGCCAGATCTCCGGATGCTCCGAAGATTGTCAGGATGAACGGTTTTGCTATTTTATATAACTGCATGCATTATTCGTAAGTGGAGTGAAAGTGTCCTTTTTTATCGGTTCTTTCGTAGGTGTGCGCTCCGAAAAAATCTCTGAGTCCTTGAATTAAATTTGTCGGCAGTTTTGATTTTCTCACAGTGTCAAAATAATTTAAAGAAGCTGATAATGCCGGAATCGGAATTCCTGTTAAAGCTGAAACGGCGCAAATTTCCCTCAAGCTTTTTATCGAGTTATCCAATTCCTTATAAACTTCTTTGTCCGCCAATATGTGTTTTTCTTTTGTTATTTTCAGTGATTTCTGAAATAGTTTTAAAATGTCCGATCTGATAATGCATCCGCCCTGCCATATTCTGGCTATTTCCGATAAATTTAATTTCCATTTTTCGTTTTTCGATACCGTTTTTAAAAGTTCAAACCCTTGCGAGTAAGTGATTATTATCGCGGAGGAAAGCGCTGATTTTATATGAGGAAGAATTTCTTTCAGTTTCGAATAATTGACCGATTTTTTATTTTTATAAATTTTGGAAAGAATTATTCTGTTTTTTGTATCGCCTGAAAGTGTCCTGAAAAAAACCGCTTCCGTAATGGAGGGGATGGCGGCGCCGTTTATGAGCGCGCTTTGCGAGCTCCAGATTCCCGTTCCTTTTTGCTCTGCTTTATCGGAAATAAAATCCATTAAATAGCCTTTTTTAAAATCATCTTTTTTATTTAATACTTTTGTTGAAATTTCAAGGAGGTATGATTTTAGATTTCCTTTATCTAGTCTCTCGAAAATTTTACTTATTTCCGGGGCTTTCAGGCCGTATAGCGATTGTAATATTTCGTATGTCTCAGCGATAATTTGCATGACTCCATATTCGATTCCGTTGTGCGCGGTTTTTACAAAATGTCCCGCTCCGTTTTCTCCGATAAATGTTACGCACGGTTTTTTATTGAAATCTTTCGCGGCTATTTTTTCAAATATTTTTTTAATTTTCTCCCATGATTTTTTATTTCCTCCCGGCATTAAACTTGGCCCCATAAGCGCGCCTTTTTCTCCTCCGGATATGCCGCATCCCACAAAATTAATATTTTTCTTTTTTAATTTTTCACAGCGTTTTTGAGTGTCGAGAAAGTTTGAATTACCGCAGTCTATGATTATGTCTTCTTTTTGGAGGAATGGAAGAATGTGTTTTATCGTTTTATCCACGGCAAAACCCGCTTGTACGAGTAAGATTATTTTTCGCGGTTTTTCAAGATTGTTTATGAATTTTTTTAGATCTGTTTCTCCGGATAAATATTTATTTTCAAATTCTTTTATGAAGATTTTTGTTTTTTCCGCTGTTCTGTTAAATACCGAGATTTTGAATTTGTGATTCGCAATATTTCTGGCTAAATTTTGTCCCATTGTCCCAAGACCTATAAGTCCGATTTGGGCTTTCATGCTTATTAATTTAGTTTATATTTTTTGATGTTCGTGCAGTAATTTTCTCCTTCTTTTTTGAACACTTTATATGTCTTGATTATTATTTTAATCGCGTCTTCCACGTCTTTTGCCAGATAAATTTGTCCAAATTCTTCCTCGTTTATGAATCCGTTTTTTAGTGGATATTTTCTTGCCCACTCAATTAATTTTTTCCACATTTCCCCGACAAGGATCACAGGTATCGGACAAATATGATGGACTTGCACCAACTGCCAAGTATAAAAAAATTCAAGGCATGTTCCGACTCCTCCAGGCATAATTACAACTGCGCATGAAAGCTTCATAAAATTGTCCAATCTTTCCGAAAATCTTTTGAATGTTTTTTTTATTTCAACATATGGATTTATTTTGTTTTCCCATGGGAGTTCTATTTTCAGCCCTATTGAATCCAAAATATCATTGATGTCTCCTTCTTCATGCCCTTTATTCGCGGCTTCCATTAATCCCGGGCCGCCTCCCGTTACTATGTCAAAGCCGTGTTTTGCAATTTCTTTTGCCAATTTAAAAGTATCTTTGTAAATTTTGTTTCCCGATTTTACTCGCGCGGAACCGAATATCGAAATTCTAAAATCGTTTTTTCTCAGCTCTTTTTGGAGGCTTATGTGTTTGTGATGATTATTGTTATTCACTGAATGTTTTTTAGGCATGAGGAAATTTATTAGAGAGTATTTTGGTTGAGGATTCTTTAATCGCGGATGAGTCTATTTTGGCAAGTTTATATAATTCTTCCGGCTTTCCCGAAAGTTGATATGAAGTTACTCCCATTGATTTGAATTCTTCAACTTGTATCGCGTTTTCAATTAAAGCTCTCGCAAGCTGTCCTCCAAGACCGGAAATCGGATTGTGATCTTCCACCGTTATTACTTTTCTTGTTTTTTTAATTGACTCCAATAATGTGTCATCGAATTTTTTTATTGAACTTACGGCTATTATTTCTATTGAAAATTCCGGATATTCTTTCATCATTTCTTCGCGCGCTTTTATGGCTTCTTGAGTCGTTGTTCCGCATGTCGCTATTGTTAAATTCAATCCGCTTCTTATGATGTCGCATTTCCCGTATTCATATTTATAATTTTCATCGTAAAAAATACTTCCATCCTCTTTTGTTATGACGGGTACTTTGTGCCGTCCCATTCTCATATAAAAATTTCCGTAGTGAGACGCGATATAACGCACCAATCTGTCCGTGTGATTTGGATCCACAGGTTCGACTGTCATTGTATTGAACAATCCGAGAAATGATCCCGAGTCGTCGATCGCTTGATGTGTCGGACCATCTTCGCCAACGGAAAGTCCGCAGTGGGTCGCCACCATTTTTACGTTCGCGCAGTTTATGTCGTTGACTCTGGCTTGATCTTTCGCGCGACTGGTCATGAATGCTCCGAATGTTGAACAGAAGGGAATAAATCCGATTAAAGAAAGTCCTCCGGAGGCCGATACCATGTGCTGTTCCGCGATTCCGCATTCTATGTATTGTTGAGGCAATTCTTCTGATACGAATTTTGTCATTACCGATGTTTTTAAATCCGCAGTAAGCGCGACGATATTTTTGTTTCTTTTTGCCAAGTCCAAAAGGGCTTTGCCGTATCCCGTTCGGCAATCCGTCATGTTTTCTTTTTCGTAAATTATCGGTTCGCCCGTGTCTATTTTTGTGTCGGTTAAAAGTTTTGGATACTCCGCTTTTTTTGGATGCCATTTTATTCCTTTTCTGAACTCTTCAATCAAGTTTTCTTCATCTTTTGTGAGAGTGAGGTTTTCAATTTGTTGTTTTGATTGTTCTGGTTTTGGAGGTTTTCCATGCCAGTCGGACTTATTTGATCTGCCGTCTTTTTCCATAAAATCCACGCCATATCCCATGATGCTATGGCCGAGAATTACGACGGGTTTGTCCTCTTTATTTTGCGCCGAGGATATTCCCGCCCAAATTTCTTCATAATTGTGCGCGTCTATTTCAATAATGTTCCAATCCGCGGCTGAAAATATTTTTTTAATATCTATGTTTAATGTCGCGACTAAACTGTCCGTGAGTTGAACTTTGTTGTAGTCCACGAATAAAATCAGATTGTTTAATTCGTGATGTTTTGCGAAATTAATCATCTCGTGAACTTGTCCTTCCTCACATTCTCCGTCTCCCATTAGCGCGTAAACTTTTTGATTTGTTTTGTTGTATTTTTCAGCCCACGCGAATGATGATGCCACGGAAACGCCTATTCCAAGCGGTCCCGTGCCGTACCAAATTCCTGGAACATGTCTTGTCACGTGTCCTTCGTATATCGAATTTACTTTCCTGAAAGTTTTTACAACTTCTTCTTTCGGGATATATCCCATTTCCGCCAATACGCCGTAAACTCCCGGCGATATGTGTCCGTTTGAAATAACTATTTTTTCTCCCGTTTGCCCTATTATGAAAGCGTAAAGAGTCGCGAGATAATCAAGTGAAGAAAGCGATCCTCCCGGGTGTCCACTAGAAGCGTTTGTTACCATTTCGAGAATTGATTTTCGGCATGATTTTGTAAAAGTTTTAAGAAAATTTATTTGCTCTTCGCTAAGGCTGTCGCCGAATTTTGGAATGTTTACTGGCATAAATATTTTTTTGTGAGTTTTTTTGATAGTTCTACTCCGGGCTGATTGAAGGCATTTATGTTGTATAGCTCTCCCAAAAACGCGATTGAGGCTTCAAAAAATATAGTAAGTTCTCCAATGGTTTCTTCATTTATTATTTCAATTTTTACAGTTATGTTCGGGCGGTTGTTTGTCGTTAAAGATTCTTCCGTGGCTTTTTTTTCGGCTTTCATCAGTTTGTTGAAAGAAGTGTTTTTAAAAACTTCCGTTTCGGGTTCCGTTTTTTTCGGATTCGGAATTTTAGCGGAATTCATTTGATTCAATATTTCCATGAAAATAATCAATTTATCGTTCGGGCCTTCGCTGTAAAGCTGGAGTTGAGAGTGCTGATCTGTTACTCCCAAGGCGTTTATCGGCGTTAGGCCGGTGTAAACTTCTTCTCCTCTGTTGTTGAATTTTTTACCGATACTTTCGGCGAGAAGCTGTCTGTACCAGTCGGCCAATCGGATGAGTTTTTGCGCGTATGGCATGAGCACTATTGTTGTTTTTCCTTTTCGTCCGAGTATGTACTCAATTTTTGCCAATCTGAACGGCAGATTTTCTTTGACGTTTTCACTTAAAAAAATCTTTCTCATTTTTTTCGCTCCCGCGAGGATTTTTTCTATGTTTATTCCTATTAATCTTGCAGGCAATAAGCCAACGGGTGTTAGTACTGAAAATCTTCCGCCTACGCTCTCCGGAATGTCGAAACATTTGATTTTTTCTTCATTTGAGATTTTACGGATGAGTCCTTTTTTGGGATCCGTTATAAAAACGAAATGGTCTTTGATTTTTAATTTTTTCTTCTCGCATTTTTCTCTGAAATATAAATATTGTGATAATGTTTCCATTGTTTCTCCAGACTTTGTTATCACTATGAATAATGTTTTTTTGTAATCCAAAATGTCTTCAATTTCGCGCATTAAAACGGGGTCGATGTTGTCCAATACGTGAAGGCGCGGAAACGTATTTTTTGAAAGTTCGTTTTCAAATAAATGTTTTAACGATTGTTGAAGAAAACTTGCTCCCATAGCCGATCCGCCGATTCCCAAAACCACAATATCTTTAAATTTATTTTTGGCGGCGAATAAATTTATGGCTTTTATTTGTTTCGCGTCGTCTATGATTTTATAAAAACCTTGTTTGCGATTATGAATTCTTTCCAATATTTTTTTTAAATTCGGTTCTTTTAAATCCTCTTCGGATAGGCCGTGAATGGGGGAGATTTTATCCAAATTTATTATGTCCAAAACAACCATTTTATTATTGTTTAATTGATGTCCAGTCGTCCGCGAATTTTTTTATGCCTATGTCGGTGAGAGGGTGATGGATAAGTTTTTCCAAAACTTCGGCAGGCATGGTGGAGATGTCTGCTCCAAGCTTCGCGGCCTCTACGACGTGTCTCGGATGTCTTATGCTCGCGACCAAAACTTTTGTTTTAAAATTATAATTTCTGAAAATTTGAATAATATCTTTTATAAGCTCCATTCCGTCCTGCGAAATATCATCAAGTCTTCCGATAAACGGACTGACGAAATTCGCGCCTCCTTTCGCGGCAAGAAGAGCCTGACTCGCGGAAAAAACCAAGGTAATATTTGTTTTAACTCCTTTTTTTGAAAGCACTTTCAGCGCTTTCATGCCTTCTTCATTCATTGGGAGTTTTACGTAAATATTTTTCGCCCATTTCGCGTATTCGAGTCCTTCTTTTATCATGCCTTTTGCGTCTGACGATGTTACTTCCGCGCTTATCGGCCCGTTTATCACTTTCGCGATTTCTTTTATTCTTTTTTCGAACAAGCGGTTCCGCCCGGCGGGACTGTCTAGCTTTTGCCGTGAGCCACGCTTTGGCGTGGCGAACTCCTCTTGTACTTTTTCTTTCGCCACAAGCGTTGGATTTGTTGTTACGCCGTCAATTACGCCCCATTCGGCATATTTTTTAATATCTTGAATATTTGCGGTGTCGAGGAAAAATTGCATAGATAAAGAGTTTATTAAATTGGTTGAAATATTAAACCAAGTGGAGATTATGTGCAAATTTTATGGACCTTCCAGTTTTTATCAACCCATAATCCTATTATTTTTCTTGAGATTTTAGAAAAATTTTAGGATTTTCCCCGGGGATTTTCAGGGGGTTTTAGGCTTGTGTCTGAGATATTCCGTTTTTTGCCATCTTTTTCTTCAAGCCTTCTACTTCTCCCTTTCCCCCTTATCCACAACCTCCGCTTCGACTACTTCGTCTTCGGCTTTTTTCTTTTTTTCTCCTTTTTTGTAGACTTTTACGTTGTCGTCGGTGCTGCTGTCTGAACTTCCACTGCTTTCTTCTTTCGCGTCTCCGTCTGCGTTCCCGCTACTGCCCCCGCTGCTTTCAGCGGCTTTGTATAGCTCTGCGCCGACTTTTTGGATTTCGGAACTTAGCGCATCGTAGCCTTCTTTTACTTCGTCGACAGACGCGTCTTTGTTTTCGAGAATTTTCTTCAGAGCGTCGATTTTTTCTTGAACGGGCTTTTTGATTTCGTCCGATACTTTTTCTCCCGATTCTTTAAGTGTTTTTTCGGATTGCATCACAAGCGATTCGGCTTTATTCCTAAACTCAATCATGTCTTTTTTCTTTTTATCTTCCTCCGCGAATTTTTCCGCTTCCTGTTTCATCTTTTCGATATCGTCTTTTGATAGATTTGAACTGCCGGTAATTGTGATGTGCTGTGTTTTGTTTGTGGCTTTATCCAAAGCTTTTACGTTTAAAATTCCGTTCGAATCAATATCGAACGTAACTTCAACTTGAGGAACTCCGCGCGGAGCGGGGGGGATTCCATCCAAAATAAATTTACCCAATGATTTGTTGTCGCTTGCCATAGGGCGTTCTCCCTGTACAACATGGACTTCAACCGAGGTTTGATTGTCGGCGGCTGTTGAGAAAATTTGTGATTTTGATGTTGGAATCGCGCTGTTTCTTTCAATTAAAACCGTGTTGACTCCGCCCAATGTTTCGATGCCGAGAGATAGTGGAGTTACGTCCACGAGAAGTATGTCTTTTACGTTGCTGTCGCCCTGAATAATGCCTCCTTGAATAGCGGCGCCGAGGGCTACGACTTCATCCGGATTTGAACCTCTGCTAGGCTCTTTCCCGAAAATTTCTTTTACTTTTTGTTGAACTGCGGGCATTCTTGTTATTCCTCCAACCAAAATCACTTCGTCAATGTCGCTTTCAAACGCTTTCGCGTCTTTCATGGCTTGTCGGCATGGTTCTTCTGTTTTTTCAATCAAACTCATTACCAAATCTTCCAGTTTTGAGCGTGTTAATTTTTTCTCAAAGTTTTTCGGACCGTCTTTGTCTACCGAGATATAGGGAAGGCTGATTGTTGTTTCGTGCAATGTTGAAAGTTCTATTTTTGCCTTTTCCGCGGCTTCTTTTACCCTTTGAATCGCAAGTTTGTCGCTTGAAACATCTATGCCGGATTCATTTTTGAATTCCTTAATTATCCATTTCATGATTTCCTGATCCATGTCGTCTCCTCCGAGCTGTGTGTTTCCGTTTGTGGATTTTACTTGAAATACGCCGTCTCCCATTTCAAGAATCGAGATGTCGAATGTTCCTCCTCCAAAGTCGTATACGGCTATCTTTTTTTCGCCTCCTTGTTTGTCTATTCCATAAGCTAACGCGGCGGCGGTTGGTTCGTTAATGATTCTTTTTACGTCAAGACCCGCGATTTTGCCTGCGTCTTTCGTGGCTTGTCTTTGCGAATCGTTGAAATAGGCGGGAACCGTGATTACCGCTTCTTTTACTTCATAGCCCAAGTAAGCCTCCGCGTCCGCTTTTAATTTTTGGAGTACCATGGCGGAAATTTCGGCGGGTGGTTTTTGTTTTCCTTCCAAAACTATTTCCACTTCTCCGCCTTTTCCTTTTACGCATTTGTATGACACTCGTTTTGTGTCGTCCACGGATTCGCCGTATTGGCGTCCGATGAATCTTTTCGCGGAATAAATTGTGTTTTCGGGATTGGTTACGGACTGATTTTTGGCTGAAATTCCAACTCTTCTTTCGCCGTTTTTGATCGCGACTACAGACGGGGTTGTGCGTCCGCCTTCAGCGTTTGGAATAACTGTTGCTTCGCCTCCTTCCATGACGGCTACGCAAGAATTTGTTGTTCCAAGGTCGATTCCTATTATTTTTGACATATTTTTATGGGTTAAAATGCTTATGTGTTTGCGGTTTTTCTTCTTTACCGCAAATTAGCACTCGTAATTATAGAGTGCTAAGAAAAAAAGGTCAAGGGTAATTTTGGGGGTAATTATCCAGAAGACAGTGGAGGTATACTGAAAACAGGCAAGTACATCAATAACCTCCACCAAA
>JACROX010000070.1 GCA_016214225.1 Candidatus Peregrinibacteria bacterium
AATGCAGGGGCAAGAAGATTCCGGACAAGCGGAGCTTGAATTGTAGCGAAGCTACGGCGAAGCCGTGAAACCCCGTGCGTAAGCGCGGGGAGGTTCATGATACTCCTCAAAAAAAAGTAATTTTATTTGACCTTAATCTGTTACGATTGCAGCAATTAGGGTTACCTTTTAGTTTTCGAAGTAGAGTAAGTTGGTGGTTAGAAATTATTAACTACCAAAGATATGGCAGGAAGATTAACCCGTCACTATTTAATTGATATGAGAGAAAAAACAATCAATCAGTGTCTGGAAAAGAAAATGAGATGGAAGCAGGGGGCGGATATTTTAGGAATGCACCCGAAATCTTTCAGTCGTTTAAAGAGGAAATATCTGCAATATGGGAAAGTGATTTTGGAGGGTAGAAAGCCTGGACCGAGAAAAGGACATGCCTGGAACAAAACCGCAGAAGAGATTGAGGAAAAGGTAACCATAATCGGACTGAATCATCCCGAGCTTGGTCCGGAGCCTTTGGCTCAAGAGCTGGAAAAGGAGCACATTTATCTGCATCCCACTACTATTTGGCGCATACTCAAACAAAACAAAATTCGATATACGAGTGAATACAAGCAGTGGAAACCCGAACCCAAATTGTATGCCCTGGATGAGCCAGGAATGGAAGTGCAAATGGATGGTTGTTATCCTTACGGAAGAGCCCGAAAGCTGGTTTCTTTTGATGCGGTGGACGATTGCAGTCGTTTTGGCTTTGGCAGATATTATGAACACGAAGACGCTGATAGCGCCATTGATTTCATCACAAGAGTTGTTGAGAGAGCGCCTTTCAGGGTTCAAAAAGTGAGAGTTGATAATCGTTATGGGAAAAGATTCCGTGGATATTGTGAAAAAGAATTGGGTTTGGAAGTTATCGAAAACGATCCCTACGAAGCCACTCAAAACGGAAAAGTGGAGAGATACCACGGGACAATGAAGAAATTATTCTTTTTCAGGTCGTGTTTGATACCTTGAATTACAAATACAGTTTGTGGCTTAATTGGTACAATTATCAACGTCGTCATACTGGCTACAAAATGAATAAAATGAGTTCTGCACAAAAAATCGCGAGCTGCTATCTCATGCTTTTAGCAAACCGTCTACTCGAAAACAAAAAGGTAACTGGAACTCTGCAACAAAACAATATTTGACCTTAATCGATTATTTCTTTAGAATGAATCAGCTTTTGTAAGCAAAAATTTTACATTATAACCTCATGTCTTATGAAAAAATTATTCGCTATTGCGGTCTTTTCTGTTTTAACTTTGTCGGCTTGCGGAGGTGGTGCCGTAGATAAGGCTAAAGATGGCGCCGGTTCCGGCTCTAGTCCTGCCTCTACTTCAACAGCTTCTACCAAGGATCCTACCAACGATCTTACCAACGATCTTACCAGCATGATTGGATTTCTAACCGACTTGGGATGCGTAACCGCCAAATATGACGGGAATGCTCCCGATAACCAAAACAGTGTTGTCTATGAGAAGTATGGTATTGCCGACGATGCGGCGTTTAATACGGCGGCCAAACTATTGTCTCCTATCGAGGTGGCAAGTATTAAAGTACAATCTGTTACAAAAATAGAAGCTCAGTGTAAGGATGATTTCGTGAAGGGTGGAGTGAGCCCTGAGGTATTTATGGATAATATCTTTGAGAATGCTCTTAAGTAAGAGGCTTCTTAAAAATTTGGATTAATTGTATTTTTCCGTGTAGATTTGTTCTTTTTTGAGGCCTTTTTTGATCAGTATGTCCGTAATGTCGGTTATCATTTCTTTAAGTCCGCAGATGTAGGCTTCCGTGTTTTGCGTGTCTATGGGGAGGTTGTTTAGTATGTCCGTGACGCGGCCTCTTTTCCCTCCCGATTCATTTTCCGGACGTGAAAGCATTAAATTGAATTTTAAGTTTGGATAATTTTTTGTGAAGTTTTCGAATTCTTCTTTGTAAAAAATATGATTTTCTTGTCGCAGTCCAAATATTATATGCATGTTTTGAGTGTTGCCTTTTGGCAATTCATCTTCAACTATTGATTTAAATGGAGCTATGCCTGTTCCTGTCGCGATGAATAGAGCTGTTTTTCCCGGTGGAGTTTTAAATGTGAAGTTTCCTGTTGGGCCGAGGAATTCTATTTCATATTCTTCTTTTAACGAATAAAGCCAATTGCTTCCACGGCCATTTTCAATTACTTTTACGCAAAGAGTAAAAAGATTTTCATTGTTTGGCGCGGACGCGATTGAATAAGTTCTGAAACAAACAGGGGATGAATTGTCGTTTATTTTTATTGTAATGAATTGTCCAGCTTTGAAATTAAAATCTTTGAATGTTTTAAATTGAAGTTCGAATACGCTCCCCGTGAGAGATTTTTTTGAAACTACTTTTGCTTTTTGGAGATTCATCGCTGATATTTGTTTTGCTGAAAGTATTTGTTGATCGGCTGATTTTGGCAGGCCCAAGAGGATTTGAACCCCTACTTTCGGTTTTGGAGACCGACGTGCTACCATTAACACCATGAGCCTTTGAGTATGCCAAGAATAACAGAAGTTTTATGGACGTACAAAGTTTTGTTTAGATTTTTTACGAAATGAGATATGATTTATTTGTTTAAAAATATTATGAATTTGTGTGAATAAAGTCTGTAAACAGTGTGGTACGGAATTTCAAATTGTTGATGAGGATTTGGAATTTTACAAACAAGTGTCTCCGATTGTATTCATTACGCGGGAACTTCAAAAAATTGTTATTTGATTATGCATGCGGATTTTTGCGAGGATTGTTACTATGGCTACGGCTTTAAAAATAATCTTTTTTGCGTCGACGGTTTTTATAATTTACATTCTCAATATTGTTATGAGTGCATTGATTGCCATAAATGTTATGACTTGAAGTATTCACAGGATTGTCTGAACTGCCATTCCAGCGCGTTTTTAAGAGATTGTGTAGGTTGTAAAAATTGTTTTTTATGTGTCGGACTTCGAGAGAAAGAGTATTATTTTGAGAATAAACAGCTTTCAAGAGAAGAATATGAAAAAAAGTTTAAAGAAGTTGATTTGGGTTCATATAAGCGGTGTCAGGAGTTGCGAAAAAAACGAAAAGAAATTGAAAAAGGTCATTGTTTTAAAGAGTATCAAGGGCATAATTTGCAGAACTGTATTGGCGACCATTTAATGAATTGCAAGGACGCAAAATTTTGCTTTGATTGTGAAGATGTTGAAAACGCGAAGTATTGTTTTCAAGTGGTTTTGGGCGGAAAAAATATTTATGATATCTATCAATTTGGGACCAATCTGTAGGAATCTTATGAATGTACTATTTCCGGAGAAAATGCGTATCATGTTTTGTTTTGCGATAATGCGAATATGAATTCTTCCGACCTTTTTTATTGTTTGTACATGGAAGCATCGAAGAATTGTTTTGCTTGTGTGAGCATGATGAGAAATGAGTATTGTATTTTAAATAAACAATATACAAAAGAAGAGTATGAAGAACTTGTTTTATGGATTGTTGAACATATGAAGACGACGGGGGAGTGGGACGAATTTTTCCCGATGAAAATTTCTCTTTTTGGTTACAATAAATGTTCGGCGCAAATGTATTCTCCTATGACGAAGGAAGAAGTTACCGCTAAAGGTTTAAAATGGGATTATTGATGATATCCCGGATGCGGTTTTGAATTTTGCGATTAAATGTGAAGTTACGGGGAAACTTTTTAAGATTACTTCTCAGGAATTGAAATTTTATCGTAAGCATAGAATCCCTCTTCCAAGGCGTTCTCCAAATCAGAGGCATTTGGATAGGTTTACACAAAGAAATCCCAGAAAGTTTTGGAAAAGAAAATGCGACAAATGCGGCGAAGAAATTCAGACAACATACAGTCCGGACAGACAGGAAAAGGTTTGTTGCGAGGAGTGTTATTTGAAAGATGTAATATTAGGCTACGGACCGATTTTCTAGCTACTTAATGGAGGCGCCACCCAGATTCGAACTGGGGAATAGCGGTTTTGCAAACCGCTGCCTTAACCACTTGGCCATGGCGCCACTGTTAAACGCTGATTTATTCTATGGAATATATTTTTACAAGTAAAGCTCTTGTACGGTTCCATAGTCTTAGGTACACCCCTTGGTCAGAACGAGGGGTATAGAATTTGGTGAAATAATAAGATACAGGGGTTCTCATATGGAGGGTTTCGTGAGGTCTGAGGATATT
>JACROX010000071.1 GCA_016214225.1 Candidatus Peregrinibacteria bacterium
TTTGCGAGCAATTTCTCTATCAATTGTCGCTCCTCATAACTAATATGTTTCATGCCACTTGGGGTTATTTGTTTTGTTCAACTACAATATATCCCAAGTGGTGCATTTGATTTTAGAATCTATCCCCTAACTTTTTTGGGTATTAAAATGGCATCGCGTGTGGTATAATTGGATGATTTTAGAACAACAGAGGATTTTATGAAATATTTTCAGATTATTGTTCCACAGGGGGATGATCAAAAGAAGAAAGAAAGTCTTTTTCAGGAGATGCTTGTAAACTTTCATAAAACGGCTCATGGAGCCAAGGTTTCTTTTGAGATTTTGGGCTATGAGCAGTACACGTATTTCTTTTGCGCCGTTCCCGACAATATGTATGAAACGATTGAATGTCTTTTTTATTCGACTTATCCGGATTGTGAAATTAAGCAGGTATCCGATTATGTCGACTCTTTTCAAAAAGATAAACTGGCCATTTCCGGAGCAAGGATGAAATTGAAATATGGCGATGTGTATCCCTTTAAAGTTTACAGTCATTTTGAGGATGATTGTTTGAACAGACTTTTTTCCGTTATTTCAAAAATCGCTTCAGGAGAGCAAGTTTGGGTTCAAATTATGACACAGCCTATTGAAGAAACCGCCGGTTACCATTTGAAAAGAAGAATTTTGCTCAGGTGGAATAATTTTAAGAAAATTTTCAGCATAAGAGACAGAATGAGGGTTAAGGATGAGCATAGCGTTATTAAGGAAAGATATCATCTGGCTGTCGAGAAAACCAAAATAGAGCCTTTCTCCGTAAGCATTCGCGTGGGGTATATCGCTAAAACTCATGAAGAGGCAGAGAATAAATTACATGCCGTTGTTAACAGTTTTTATCAGTTTAATGAGACTGATATTCAAGGATTTAAGTCTGTTCATCTCGGAGAGAAAGCGTTTTTATATGAATATAAAAATAGAAAACAGACTGATTCTTTTATTGTCGGACAGGAAGAACTTGCCACTATTTATCATCTTCCGAATTCGGATATCGTGCCTCATATTGTTCATGTTCTCGCGAAAAAATCGGAGGCTCCGCAGGATTTGCCTAAAGTTGGAGAAGAAGACGTGAGTCTTTTTGGAATTACAAATTATCACAATAATTTCAACAGATTTGGATTTAAAAGGGAAGACAGGCGTAGGCATCTGTATGTTGTAGGGAAATCCGGTTCGGGAAAAAGCAAGCTTTTGGAACTTCTTATCAAGGAGGATTTGGAGAACGGAAATGGTATCGGAGTACTCGATCCTCATGGAGATTTGGTGGATAGCGTGATGGAATTTGTCCCTAAGGATAGGATTAAAGATGTGATTTATTTTGATCCTTCCGATATTAATTATCCGATCACTTTCAACCCGATGGAGAGCGTGGATGAAGCGTATAAAATGCAGGTTACGATCGGTTTCATTCAGATTTTTAAAAAGCTTTTCGGGTCTAACTGGACCGATCGTCTTGAGCATGTGTTGCGTTATACGGTTTTAGCTCTTTTGGATAGTTCGAACACGACCGTGCTTTCAATTTTGAAAATGCTTACGGATAAAAATTACAGACAGAATATTGTTTCGCGCATTAAAGATAATGTCGTGAAAAATTTCTGGGTTTCGGAATTTGCAGGATGGAGTGAAAAGTTTGACGCGGAAGCCATTACTCCTTTGCTTAACAAAGTGGGACAGTTTGTGGCTACGAATATGATACGCAATATCGTCGGTCAACCGACGAATAAGTTTGATATCAGAGACGTAATGGACAATCAAAAGATTTTGCTTATGAAGGTTTCCAAGGGTTTGCTTGGCGAAGAGAACAGTTCTTTGCTTGGAGCCATGATTATCACAAAAATGTATCAGGCGGCCATGAGCCGCGCTGACATTAGGGAAGAGGGCAGAAAGGAGTTTTATTTCTACGTGGATGAGTTTCAAAATTTCGCGACCGATACCTTTACCGAAATTTTGTCCGAGGCCAGAAAATACAGATTGAATCTTACTATCGCGCATCAGTACATGGGACAGCTTTCCGATTTGGTAAAGAAAACGGTATTTGGTAATGTCGGTTCGATTATAAGTTTCAGAGTTGGAGCGGACGATGCCGCCGTGCTCGCGGAAGAATATAATCCCGTATTTAAGCCGCGCGATATTATCAATTTGGGGGTGCGCGAATTTTATTGCAAAATGTCCGTGAACGGTGAAATAAGAGAGGCGTTTTCGGGCAGGACTGTGGATGTTTCCAGAGTTAGAGAGAATTATATTAAAGAAATTATAGATAATTCCAGAAAAACTTATTGCGAGCCTCGTGAAAAAGTTGAAGAAATGCTTGCCAAATGGGATGAGGCTGGTGAATTTGAAAATGGGCCAGAGGAGGAGCCGGATTTTAATGAACCGTTAATATGAGGGCAAAATAACCGGCACAAATTCTTCAAAAAAAATATATATTGTACCACTGAAATTCATATTTTTTTATTTGTACGGTAAAATTCTCTGTGTTATTATTCGCGCATGAGTATTTCTTCCGCGAAAGTTCGTAAAGAGGGATCGCTTATAATTGATAATCTTCCTGGATATTTTTTGATTGCTGCTCTTGTTTTTGTGATTGCTTTTATGGTTGATATCATGAGTCCGTTTTTGACTGTTGTTTTTGTCGCGGCGGTTTTGACAATTGCTTTTTATCCAATCCATAAAATATTTTTGGGTTGGTTCAGAGGGTGGGGCAGGACTGCCTCGGCTTTTTCGACCTTGCTTGTGATTTTGGTAATCATTGTTCCTATCGCTTTTTTTGTCGTGTTGCTTGCCAGTGAGGCTTTTAGCACTTATCAACTTGTTCAACAAAAGATTAATTCCGGAGTTTTTGATAAGTATTTGCTTTGGAAAGATGGCGGGGTTTTCTATGATTTAAAGCAGAGAATTGATCCCGTTGTTGACCTTGAGTCCATTGATTTGAAGAAAAATATAATTGAAGTTGTTCAAGGGTTGAGCACTTTTTTGGTTTCACAGATTGCCGACTTTATTAAAAGTCTATCCACAATTGTTTTGAGTTTGGTTGTGATGATTTTCTGTATTTATTATTTTTTCAAAGATGGAGTTGCCATTGTTAAAAGGGTTGGGATTTTGAGTCCGTTTCCTTCCATATATGAATCACAGCTGTTTGCAAAAATTAAGATAATGGTTAAGTCTGTTGTGTTTGGAGTTTTTATGACCGCCGTTGTGCAAGGAATCGCGGGAGGTATAGGTTTTGCGATTGCGGGAATATCCAATCCTGTTTTTTGGGGAACCGCCATGGCTTTTTTCTCTCTCTTCCCCGTTGTCGGGACTGCGATTGTTTGGGTTCCCGCTGTTGTTGTCCTGGCTATTTTAGGCGATTATTGGCAGGCTGTTTTTCTTCTTATTTATGGCGTGTTCGTCATTGGTTCGATAGATAATTTTGTGAGACCTTTTTTAATTGGAGGCAAGAGTACCAATACTCATCCTTTGATGATGTTCCTTGTTGTTCTTGGCGGAGTGGTTACCATGGGGCTTAAAGGAGTGATAATCGGTCCGATTGTTTTGATTATGATGATGTCGTTTTTGCATATATATGAATTTGAATATAAAAAAGTCTTGAAAAAATAGGCATGTCTATAATCCAAATTTTATGGCGAAATTAAAAATTGATTTGAAAAAAAAGTCATCCAAGAAAGTTTTTTCCAAAAAAGAAATTAAGTCTTCCTTGTATCACGGCAGGGGATTTTTGGGTATTATTGTGATTTTCGCGGGGGTTTCTCTTTACGCGATGGTGTCTTTTTTCAGTTCAACGAATAAATTTATAGACAGGTATTATGTCGATGTAACAGGTACTGAAGGCAGTGTTTCAATCGCTCCGGAAAAACCTGCTGAAAAGATTTTTAACGATGTGGATGAAAATTATCAGCACTAACCTGCTCAAGCCGTAAATAAAGCGCAGGCTTTAAAAATTATATTTAAAGCTTTTAATTATCCGATTTGCGATTCCGTTAAAGAGCCTCCATATAAAGATGTTACCGTTGACAGCTGGTATGCTCCTTATGCTTGCAAGGCTAAAGAAAAAGGTATTTTAGCCGATAACAATTTTTTCAGTCCGGATTATAATATTACGAGAGCGGAAATTGTTCAGGTGATATATAATGTCATGAAAGATATGCAAAAGATTTAGAGGTTCCTTAGTTTGATAATTATTGCTAATAAGATAGGTATCGGAATTAGCATATAGTACTGCCAGTTTTGTGTTGTTAGCGTGGATTTTTCTTGTTGGGCCATGTCCAATGTTTTGAATTTGTATGGCGTTCGGTTATTTTTGTTTTTTGTTTGAATGGTCCATGATAGTTTGGTTGCTTGCAAGCTTTTCTTGAGAATTTTTATCTTTTTTGTTTTGTGTTTTTTTGGGATTTTTTTTGCGGGTTTCTTTGTTGGTTTTTTTATAGATTTTTTTGCAGGTTTCTTTACGGTTTTCTTTGCAGGTTTTTTTACAGTTTTCTTCGCAGATTTCTTTGTTGGAGCTTTTGTGATTTTTTTATTTTTGGAATTTAATTCCGTAACTTCCGCTGATTTTTGACTTAGCTTC
>JACROX010000076.1 GCA_016214225.1 Candidatus Peregrinibacteria bacterium
AAAGATTTGGTTCATCAAGCCCTCGTTCGACAGTTGGCCAGTCAAAGATACAATTTAGCTCAAGCAAAAGTACGCGGAGAGGTAAGAGGAGGAGGAAGGAAGCCATTCAAACAAAAAGGAACGGGACGCGCAAGACAAGGATCAATAAGAGCGCCTCACATGAAAGGAGGCGCCGTTATTTTCGGTCCGCGAAGTGTAAGAAATTTTGAAAAAGATATGCCAAAAAAACAACGCCGCAAAGCCCTTTTCTGCGCGATGTCAGAAAAAGCGCGAAACAATGAAGTTATGGCTCTTGAAAGCTACACATCGGAAAAACCAAAGACAAAAGCCCTCGCAGAAATGTTGAAGAAACTTCAAATAGAAAGAAACGTGTTGATCCTGATCGCGGAAAAAAACGAAATGCTTCAAAAATCTTGCAGAAATATTCCTAACGCAAAAACTATCCTGGCCGGATACGTAAATATAGCAGATCTGCAAAAATTCAACAAAATATTAATTTTAAAAGACGCTGTGGAAAAAATGAAACAGCTCTTTTTAGGAACTTCTGAAAAAACCGAATAATGAAAAACATAAGCCCTATAATCAGACCTCTCGTAACGGAAAAAAGCTCTAACATGCAAGGGAATAAACAATATTCTTTCGCGGTCAGAAAAGAGACCACAAAAATCGACATGAAGAGGTCGATAAAAGAACTCTACGGAGAAGACGTAAAAGAGGTAAGAATGATGATTATTCCATCAAAGAAAAGATTGATGGGAAAAGGAAAAATACTGACAAAAAGAGCATTAACCAAGAAAGCTATAGTCACATTAAAAGACAAGAAAAAAACAATCGATCCGTTTAATCCAAAGGCCATCCGAAGGACTGCCTAGCAAGTAACGTGAGCTCTGCTCACTCCAAAAGGAATTAAAAAAGCAAAATAATGGCACTAAAAAAATTCAAACCAGTAACCCCCGGACTCCGTCAAATGAGCGTTGCGTCGTTCGAAGAAGTAACGGCGTCCAAGCCTGAAAAAAGCCTGACTTCAGCGCTAAAAAGACATGCCGGAAGAAACAATATCGGCAGAATCACGACTCGCCACAGAGGAGGAGGCAGTAAAAGAATGTACAGAGAAATAGACTTTAGCAGAAAAGAGAAATTAAACGTGGAAGGAACCGTTAAAGCGATTGAATACGACCCAAACAGAACAGCGTACATCATGCTTGTCTATTACAAAGACGGCGCGAAAAGATATCATTTGGCGCCGGCGGAAATGAAAATTGGAGAAAAAATAATCACGAGCGAAAAAGCAAAAGTCAAAATCGGCAACAGAATGATGATAAAAAATATTCCGGTTGGATATAGCATTTATGAAGTCGAACTTTACAAAGGACAAGGTGGCCAAATGGCAAGAAGCGCCGGATCAAGCCTAAAGCTTGTTTCCCTCGAAGGCAAACACGCGCAAATACAATTGCCATCGGGAGAAACAAGATTAGTCGGGAAAAGATGCTATGCAACAATAGGAATTGTAAGTAATATCGAGCACAGCAACATATCTCTTGGAAAAGCCGGAAGGACAAGACACATGGGAATAAGACCAACGGTAAGAGGTAAAGCCATGAATCCGGTAGATCATCCGCATGGCGGAGGAGAAGGAAACACATCGATAGGTCTTAAATACCCAAAAACACCATGGGGAATGCCGGCACTGGGATTTAAAAAAAAGTTGAAAGACTGAATGGTACGGGACAAAAGAAACCCATAAAAACATGGGCAAGAAGAGCGGACATTCAGCCGGAATTCGTTGGACACACATTCGCGGTTCACAATGGAAGTCAATTTATCCCTGTATTCATTACTGAAAATATGGTAGGACATAAGCTTGGAGAATTCTCTCCAACAAAAAAATTCAGAATCCACGGAGGAAAGTTGGCAAAAACTGAAGAAAAATAATAATTTACGCGCATGAAAGCAATTTTACGACAAGTTAGAATCTCATCCAAGAAAGCAAACTTAATTGCCACGTTGGTACGAAGAAAAAACGTTCAAGAAGCACTGGACATCCTGACCTACACGACCAAAAAAGGAGCAAAAATCTTAAGAAAAGTTATCTACTCAGCCGCTAAAAACGCGGAAAACAACAATAAGCAAGATTTTGAAACACTAAAAATAAAAGAAATAATAGTAACGGAAGGAGCGACATATAAAAGAAGCGTTCCGGTCTCAAGGGGAAGATCAAATCCGATATTAAAAAGAACAGCGCACATAACCGTGAAAGTCGAAGCGGGAGAAGCAAAAAAGAAGGCAAAGACAAAAAAAGAGCCTGCAATAAAAAATAATATTTAAACCTTGCCATGGGACACAAAATAAATCCAAAAATAATCAGAATAGGAGTTACAAGAGATTGGGACTCAAAATGGTTCGCTGAAAAAGATGAATTCAGAAAACTTTTCCATCAAGACTTGGCAATAGAGGAACTCATAAATAAAAAGATGGAAACGGAAGGAGTCGGGAAAATAGAAATTATGCGAACACAAGGCAAAGTTATCATAAACATATATTCATCAAAACCGGGACTAATAATAGGAAAAGGAGGAGAGATTATAGATAAATTAAGAGATATTCTTTCAAAAAAATTCAAAGAAACTTTCCTGATAAATATCAAAGAGATAAAAAAGCCGATGCTGGAATCAAAAATCGTCGCGGACAGCATCGCGCGACAGATTGAAAAGAGAGTGTCATACAGAAGAGCGGCAAAAATGGCCATTGAAAAAATACTTGAAGCTGGAGCTCTTGGAGCAAAAATCTATCTTGGAGGAAGATTAAACGGAGTGGAAATTTCAAGAGGAGAATTCTTCTCAAAAGGAAAGATACCTTTGCACACATTCAGAGCTGATATAGATTACACGTCCTTGCCGGCATTCACGACTTTCGGAAAAATAGGAGTTAAAGTATGGATTTACAGAGGAGATATATTTAAAAAAGACATGATGGCAAGACTGTCTCAGCAAATAGAAGAAATTAAACAATCATAATAATGTTAGCACCAAAGAAACAAAAACATAGAAAAGTATTTAGAGGTCGATCCGATACGAAAGGCGTTGCTACAAGAGGATGCCAAGTGTCATTCGGCACTTATGGACTCAAAGCACAGAGCGCAGGAGAAATAAGTTCACGACAAATAGAAGCGGCAAGACGAACAATGACAAGATACATAAAAAGAGGAGGGAAAATATGGATTACAATTTTTCCTCACAAACCGCTAACTAAAAAAGCGGCGGAAGTCCCTATGGGAAGCGGAAAAGGAGCACCTGATCATTTCGTCGCGGTAGTAAGACCGGGAACAGTTTTATTTGAGATGGAAGGCGTAGACGCGAAAACAGCGAAAACAGCCATGGTTCTCGCGTCCCATAAATTATCCATAAAATGCAAATTTATAAATACTCTTGAGAAATAACCATGAAAACACTGGAAGAATTAAAATCATTGGATGAAAAAGGACTGCAGGCTGAATTAAAAGAGTCAAGAGATCTATATTTCAAAAACAAAGTCGATGTGCAAAACAATCAAGCGAAAGACAGCCACGCAATAAAACAATACAGAAGACAGATAGCAAGAGTTCAGTTCCTTCTATCAAATAAAAAGTAAACTTATATGAGATCAAAAACAGGAGTAGTGGTAAGCAACAAACAGGATAAAACATTGGTAATCAAAGTTGAGAGCGTAAAGACTCACCCAAGATATAAAAAGAAATTCAAAGTTTCAAAAAAATTCCACGTTCATAATCCTGAAAATAAAAAATTTGAAATAGGAGAAATGGTGGAAGCATACGAAACAAGACCTATAAGCAAGCTTAAAAAATGGACTATAGTTAAACCACAAAAAAAATGATTCAACAGGAAACTAAATTAAAAGTGGCGGACAACACCGGAGCAAAAGTCGCGGAATGCATAAAAGTTCCGGGTGGAAGCAAAAAGAAATATGCGAGAATCGGTGAAATAATCGTAGTCTCAATAAAAGAGGCGAACCCAAAAGGAGTTGTAAAAAAGAAAGCGGTTGAAAAAGCGGTAATTGTAAGACAAGTGAAAGAACTTCACAGAAAAGACGGATCATCAATAAGATTTGACGAGAATGCCGTAGTGATTGTGGACAAAGATAAACAACCGAAAGGAACACGTGTATTCGGACCTGTTGCAAGAGAACTCCGAGAAAAAGGATTTCAAAAAATTATTTCTTTAGCGCCGGAAGTTTTATAATCCAAGCGAACCCAAAAAATATGAAATTAAAAGTAAACGACCAAGTAGCGATAATCTCGGGAAAAGATAAAGGGAAAAAAGGTAAAATAATGAGAACCCTTGGAAAATCCGGCAAAGTTGTAGTTGAAAAAGTAAATATGAGGACAAAGCATATTAAGAAAACAAAAGAAAAATCCGGAGAAAGAATAACATTTGAAGCCCCGATGGATGCGTCGAACGTAATAATTATTTGCCCCAATTGTGAAAAAAGAACACGTATAGCAATCAAAAAACTTGAAAACGGGAAGAAACAAAGAACTTGCAAAAAATGCAAAGAATCGGTAGACAAATCAGTACAAACTAAAAAGTAAGTAAACACTCAAAATGACAAAAAATGTGGATTTAAAAACAATATTTAGAGAAAAAATCGCCCCGGAGCTTAAAAAAACTCTTGGACTGAAAAACAACATGGCGGTTCCAAAAGTAAAAAAAATAACAATCAATGTTGGCATAGGGTCATATGTAAAAGCTCACAATAAAGACTATTCAAGCATAGTTGAAAATATAACTAAAATAAGCGGACAAAAACCTGTCGTAACAAAATCGACAAAAGCGATTTCAAATTTCAAGCTCAAAGAAGGAGATCCCGTGGGAATAACGGTAACTTTACGAGGGACAAGAATGTATGATTTCTTAAACAAAATGGTAAATATAGTTTTCCCTCGCGTAAGAGATTTCAGAGGACTGAATCCAAAAGCATTCGACGGACAAGGGAATTACAGCGTGGG
>JACROX010000066.1 GCA_016214225.1 Candidatus Peregrinibacteria bacterium
AAGACTCGCGGAGCTCGCTTGAGTTCCGGCTGCGGACCGATTTTCTCGCTACTTTCCTCTTATCACTCCCCCCAGTTTTTCTAAATTTGAAAAAATTTTTTTCTGTATGTCTGTCATTTCTTGATCCGTGAGAGTGCGATCTTCGGCTTGCAAAGTTATACTGAAGGCTACCGCTTTTTTATCGTCTTCTATATTTTTGCCTTCATAGATATCGAAAAGATTTGTTTCTTTTATTAAATTTTTGTCCGAATTTTTTATTACTTCTTCTATTGTTTTCACTTCAACTTTTGAGTCGATTAAAACCGACACGTCTATTTTTATGCTTGGGAATCGCGCGAGTTTTTTGTAAGGGCTTGTTCGCGAGGCGAGTTTTAGAATTTCGGTAAAATTAATTTCGAATCCCGCTATTGAGAAATTTTCAAGTGAGTAATTTTTTAGCACTGTCGGACGAAGGGCGTAGGCTTTCGCGAGAGTTTGCGCTGATGTGTCTATGAAACTTATTGCTTTTGAGGGGTTCGCGTACATGGCTTTGTCTACCCCTTTTGCTTCTTTTAAATTTTTAATATTAAGGTTCCCGTGTCTTTATATGTTCTCCCTATTTCATAGAGCCTTATTTCGTCGAAGTATTTTGTGTTTGATTCCAGATTTTTTAACAGATTCGGAATAAGCGATGTCGCCAAATGCGTTTGTTCTTCGGAAAGACTGTTGAGTAATTTTAAGTGCGATTTTTCCGTCATTAAGCATTTTTCAAAATCCTTTTTCCCGTAAAATGAGTAATTGTATATTTCATCAAAACCGAGTCCGTAAGACATAAATTCGCGCGCGCGGTGTTTTTTAAATCGCTCCGTATTTTCCATCGGGAGTTTTGTCGGGAGAGTTGGAAGCGACGGCGGAATTTTTTCATAGCCAAACATTCTGGCTATTTCTTCTATTAAGTCGTCTTCGAAAAGAACGTCTTTTGTGGCTCTGAAGCTGGGGATTTCCACTGTGAAGCCTTGAGCTTTTTGCAAAACTTTAAATTCGAGACTTTTCAAAATTTCCATAATTTCTTTTTTTGAAATCTCAACTCCAATTTTTGAAATGATGGTTTTGTAATTTAAATTTATTTTCAAAGGTTTTTTGTTGAACTTGCCTTTGTCCGTTATCGGGCCCGCGATAACGGCTTTTGGGCAAATTTTTAAAATCAGTTCGGCGGCTCTTTTTATCGCGAGTTCAGCTAAATTCGGATCGAGCGCTTTTTCAAATCTTTGGACAGACTCTGTTCTAAGGCCTAATTTCGTGGACGCGCGTCTGACCGAAGAGGCGCTGAAATTCGCGGATTCGAGAATAATGGAGGTTGTGTTTTTATTTATTTCACTGTTTTCTCCTCCCATTACTCCCGCGATCGCGACAGGTTTTTCATGATCAGCGATCACTAACATTTCTTCTGACAGTATTCTTTCTTTGTTGTCGAGCGATGTTATTTTTTCTCCTTTTTTTGCTCTTCTCACGACAATACCTTTCTTAATATAACTTTTGTCGAACGCGTGCATCGGCTGTCCAAGTTCGGCGAGAATGTAATTTGTTACATCAACTATGTTGTTGTGCGTTCCATGCCCTGTGGCTTTTAGTCTTGTTTTAAGCCAATCCGGAGACTCCTCAACTTTTATGTTGTTGATTATCAGTCCGCAATATCTTGGGCAAAGATCCTCCGCTTCTATTTTTAAACCTATCTTCTCTCCCGTGGATGGAATTTTTACTTTTGGAGAAATCGGCTTGAATTTACTCTTTGTGATTGCCGCGATTTCGCGCGCGATTCCGTAATGTCCCCAAAGATCGGGGCGATGAGTAAGTGATTTGTTGTCGAATTCAAAGATGATATCGTTTTTTCCGAATAGACTTTGAAGAGGCGTCCCGGGTGCCTGTTTTATGCTTGATAAATCCATTATGTCGCGAGCGCTTGTTGTTTGATAAGCTCGCTTCGTCTCACAACTGGCAGAGCCAGATTGTTCGTCTCGCTGCGCGCGATTAATTTGTAGGCTTCGGTCGCGGGGGACCCGCTCCCTGCGCGCTCGGCCCGTGGCCTCGCCGTGCGCTCGCATATCCTCAATTCCGATTTCGTTTCCGGCGCAAATCATCCCGTAACTTTTTTCTCCGCGAATTTTTGTTTCTTCCAATGTTACATATTCTCCTTCTCCATGCCATTTAACTTTCGCGCCCGGAAGAGACACAGCCACATACATTCCTTCTTTTAAATTTTCTCCGCCGCAAACTATTTGAACGGTTTCTTTTCCTATCGATACTTTCGCGATTTTGAATTTGTCCGCGTGTGGGTGTTTATGAAGTTCAAGGACATGTCCGACGACCATTTTTTCATATATTTTCCCTTCATCGATTACATTGTCCACCTCCGCTGTTTTTAAGGTAAGGTCATGTGCCAGCGATTTTCCGTCGACGTTTTTTGGCAATTCAACAAAATCTTTTAACCAGTTTAGAGATACGAGCATTTTAGAATTGTTTAATAAATCTTAAATCACTGTTTGTGAGCAAACGTATATCGTCAATTTTATATCTCATCATAACAAGGCGCGTGAGTCCGAATCCGAATGCCCATCCTTGATATTCTTTCGGGTTGATTCCTCCCGCTTTTAAAACATTTTCATGAACCATTCCCGCGCCCATGAATTCCATCCACCCCGAGTGTTTGCATACTCGGCATCCTTTTCCTTCGCATAATAAACATGAAAAATCCACTTCAAGTCCGGGTTCCACGAACGGGAAATATCCGGGTCTGAATCTCACTTTTACGGGTTGTCCAAACAGGCGCGTTAAAAACTGTGCCATTACTCCTTTCAAATGAGACAGAGAAATATCTTTATCTATCAGCAGTCCTTCGACTTGATAAAAAGTCGCGTCGTGGCTCGCGTCCGTTGCTTCATATCGAAATACGCGACCCGGCACTATGATTCTCAAAGGTGCTCCGTATTTTTCCATTGTTCTAATTTGAGCCGGCGATGTGTGTGTGCGCAGTACCAGTTTTCCATGGGATTGGTCTTCTTTGGACTGAATGAAAAAAGTGTCTTGCATGTCTCTTGCCGGATGATCTTTCGGAATATTCAGTCCTTCAAAATTGTAATATTCAGATTCGACTTCCGGTCCATCCATAACCGCGAATCCCATTTGTGAAAAAATTCGCTCCACTTCTTCTTGGACTTGGGAAAGCGGATGAATGTGCCCGAGTTGTCTTGTTTTTCCCGGGATTGTTGTGTCGAAAAAAGTTTTTCCAAGCTCTTTTTCAATGGATGTGTTTTCAAGCTCTTTTATCTTATGTTCGAATTCTTTTTCCAGTGAAGTTTTTACTTTATTTGAAAGTTGTCCGACGGTGCGTTTTTCTTCATCCGACAAATCTTTTATTCCGCGTAAAATCAGCGTGAGTTTTCCTTTTCGTCCGAGAATTTCCGTTTCCAAATTTTGCAAATTTTCCAAATTATTCGCCGTTTTTATCGCGTTTAATGTTTTCTGTTCGAGATTTTTGATAATGTACCGAAACCTGTGATGGTTACATTCTCACCTTTCTTAAGGCTCTTGGTGATCATTCCAAGAACGGAATCCAAAACTGCACCAGCAGCTTTCTTTGTAACGCCAGCTGATTCAGCTGAACCTGCTACTAGATCTTGCTTTGTCATAGTAGAATTGGTTAGTAGTTAATATGGTTTGATTCAAACCTCCAGTATTATAGGGGCTTAATAAGCCAAATCAAGGGATTGTTATCCTAAAAACCCCTAACTACAGGGAAAAACGCATGATTTAGAGTGTTTGATGTTGAGTTTTTGGCTTGCTGTTGCGGGAAACTTTTTTGCTTGCTAGAAAGGTAAAGTTGTTTTTAAGCGCACTCTTTAGGCTTTGTTTTGCTGCAAAAGGGGAATTTGTAAATGGGAAAAGAGGCTCGTTCATGTTATAGGCTAGACAGTTTTTGTTATTTCCTTAAGAATGGTTTTTATAAATTCGTATGATTCTTTGTAATATTTGTGTTTTACGGTGTCGTTTAGCTGATTCGCGACTTCCGCTGTTTCTTTTATCGCGTTTATAAGCTGTGGAGAGTTTTTGAAAAAAAGACGGAACTGTTTTTCTTCCGACGGTGTTTTCGGTTTTCCAAATTTCCAGATATCGGAAAGATTTAAATATTTTTCATAAATTGTCAGACTTTCTTTATATTTTTGCGCGGCTTTGAGGGCGCGCGCGTAGTCGAGAATTATATTCGGACTATTCGGCGCTTTTTGCATGGCCTTTTCAAAATTTTCCATTGACGCGTCATGATTTTTTTTGAAAGCTTCAATGTTCGCTTTTACGGAAAGCGTGTCCGCTTGGTTTTCTCCTATATTTTTTATGGCCTGCGCAAGGAAAAATTCGGCTGCGTCCATGAAATATTGTTTGTCGTTTTGGTCCGCGAATTTTACGGAAATTATCGCGTATTTCGCTGATTTTATTGAGTAATAAGTTTGATCCGGATTCGTTGAAACCGCTTTTTTGAAATATTCCAAAGCTGTTTTTTTGCCGGCGTCGGATGAATTTGTATATCCTTGATCAAAATAATAATCGGCGAGGAGTGGCTTGATTGTGAGGTTGTAGATGCCGAAAATTGAGAGCGTTGTTATTAAAATTGCGATGATAATTTTTGCGGGAAATTTTAATGAGATTTTTTGCGTGATTATTTTCTGCGCGGATATCGCAAAAATTATTCCCATTAAAATAAATTGTTGCAGCCGGATTTCGGTTGTTGAAAAACTGAACATATTGTTTATAAAAAGCATTGTTAGCGATATCGCGGATGCTAAAGATATGGCTTTCATAAGCGGAGTTTCAGTTTTGTTTTTTATGCCGAGACAAATCGCGTAAAAAAGAATCGACAAATACGAGATGAGGCCAAAGAGTCCGATTGCCGCAGTAGTATCAAGAATCTCATTATGAGCGCGATCGATTGAGTCCGTGAATCTTTCCACTGTCAGTAATTCTTTTGGCGAAACTTTTGAAAACACCTCCTTGAAATTTTCCATGCCATAGCCAAAAAACGGGCGTTCTTTTATTATTTCAATCGTCGCGGGCCAAATATACGCGCGAGATTTCAACGATCTTAAAGATTCCTCCGAAAATGTCAGACGATTTAAAAGTTCGTGATTTTTTATGAAATTTGTTTGTGAAAAAATGTTTATTCCCATAAAGGTAGCGACGAGAATCAGTGGGATTATCAGAAGTTTTTTGTTTTTTATTATCGCGTAAAAAATAAATCCGACAAAAAGTGCAACCAGCGCGGAGCGCGTAGCGGTGAGGAAAATCGCGGCCAGAGATATTGCCATTGCGATTATCCAAAAGGTTTTTATTATTTTTCGGGTTGAATATTTTTGTAGAATAAAAAACAGCGGAAGCGTTATCAGCAAGTACGCGGCCAGAAAATTCGGATTACCCATTGTCCCAACTATTACGCGTCCGTCGAGTATGTCGGTGGAATAATTTGAAAGAAGTCCCGGGAGAAAATATTGTAAAATCCCCAGCGCGGCGATGAAAAAAGATATAAGACAAATCCATTCAACAAATGTAAATATTTTTCGCGGAGTGTCTTTTTTGTTTTCGCCAAACGCTGAAATAGTTAGTAGAAAAATCGCGATATAACTTATGAAAGAGATCAATCCTTGTTGTCTTTCATAAGAGCCGAAGATGGCCGTATGCGGCTGTAAAGCCAATGTCGTACTGATTATAAGAGAAAGTAAATACAGTCCTAAAAAAATATGGAATTTTTTTGAAAATTTCGGAAAAGAAATTTTTTTATTTTTAATCGCGTCGATGAAAAACGCTAGTACGCACAAAATTGTGAACGCGTAAAGCGCCGCGATTTTCGGCAGCGCAAAAGTGAGATGCGCTTGCGGGACCACTATCAGCGGAACCGCAAGCGCTGTGATTGTGAGAAATTTTTTGAGCATTTTGGTTTTATTTGCCCCATTCTTCCCATCCTTGAGGAGCGATAATTCCCGGGATACAGTTATCTATTTGTTTAGACGCTTCTTTTTCCGCTTCTACTTTCGATATTTTTAATTTTTTCATTAATTCTCCGGTAAGATTTCCTTCCCAGAACAATGAATATGTTTCTTCACATCCCGTTTTTGGTTTACAAGCCAATGCCATGAGGTATTTATTGTATGTATTGCAAAAACCCGTATCGTCCGACTTTGGTGGCGCCGCGCTGAAGCATTGCTTTCCCTTTGTTGTCTTACAGAAATCGTATATTTTGTCGTAATTCGGCTCTGTTCCTTCCGGACATTTATATTCACTGTCGGAACGTAGACATTCCGGTATAGACTTAAATTGGCATATTACTTGCTTTACCGTATTGCCTTTGGCGTCTTTTGTTTCCGATTTTATTTTCCCCGAGTCTTTGCATCCGCAATCCTGCCATGTCACCTCTATCCCCGGTTTGCCCTTTTTAGATTTTTCGTCATTTTTCTCTTCTGTTGGCGGAGTGCTGTAGGTAACCGTATTTCCGGATCCGTCTCCTCTTGTTATTTTGCTTGGATCTATTATTGGTTTTTCCTCTTCTTTTTTTTCTGTTGTTGGGGTTCCATTTGAATTGTCTTCAGTTTTTGTTTCCGTTCCGGTTAGATCTTTTGCCTCTTTGCTTTGTGTTTTTTCTCCCGGTCTTATACAAAATCCCTTTTGAACTATATATTTTTCAGTTTTTGTTATGTCGGAAGATATTCTACCTTGAAATATTTTCGGGTTTCCGAAGTATATGCCTACCGCGGTGACTATAAGAATCGCGACTATTATGAAAATATATTTTTTCATGATGGTTGATTGTTGAGATAATATTTTTAATTTTGTTCACTATATCAGAAGTTTCCGGATTTATGCAAAATGTTGGCGCTTTGCTCGGGCTTTTTGTATAATGGCTTTATGAAAAGCGTAATTGAACATGTAGCTCAAAAGTACGGTCTTGAGATGGTAATTTTGTTTGGATCTGTCGCAAAAAACAGAGCTAATAAAAACAGTGATGTGGATATGGTGGTTTTGTCTCATTCAAAACTTGTTTTGAAAAAGGAGCTTGAGTTGAGACATGAGCTGCAGAATCTGTTTCAAAAAGAAGTTGATTTAGTTTTTTTACAGGATGCTGGGCCACTTTTGTTGGGGCAGATAGCCAAAGATGGTCGGCTTATATTTGGCACGAAGAAGAAGTTTGATGACTTCAGAATTTATGCGATGAAATCGTATCTGGATTTTGAGCCCTATTTCCGACTTCAGGAAAAAGTAAATCGTTATAAATTAAAACATGCCTGATAAAAATTTATTAAACAGGAAGATTACGGAAATCTTGAAGCAACTTGAGCACTTGAAGATTTTACTTAAACTGAAATCTGTTGAGCTTTTTGATAGGGCAAATAATTTTTATTTCGCAGAACGTGTTATGGAAAGAATGATTGGCGCGGCAATTGATATGAATATGCATATTGTCGCGGATTTGGGAGGTGAAGTCCCTAAGGATTATCATTCTTCTTTTATAGATTTGGCCAAATATAAAATTTTGCCTTTGGCCTTTGCCAAACGAATCGCGCTCTCAACTACCTTGAGAAATTTACTGGTGCATGAATATCAGTCTATGGATGAAGGTAAGTTTAAGCAAGCTTTGAAGTTTGGTTTTCAGGATTACAAGAAGTATCTGGAATATATTGAGAAGTGGTTGAGGAAGTTTTAATAATTTTTTGGCTGGCTTTTGATACACTTGAAGTGATAGATTCAAGTTGTAAATGCACCACTTGTATGCTTGGCTAGCATTTCATTGGGCGTTAAATAATCTAAATTCTT
>JACROX010000067.1 GCA_016214225.1 Candidatus Peregrinibacteria bacterium
TTCATGCCACTTGGGGTTATTTGTTTTGTTCAACTACAATATATCCCAAGTGGTGCATTTGATTTTAGAATCTATCCAATCCCTGCATCATATTGACAATAATCAGGATAAGCCTAAAATGAAATCGGGCTTTAAATCTTGGCAAAAAGGCGTATGCCGATTTTCCCGATTTTAATGGTTCTCACTATTTTAGGATCAGCGACACTCTGTTCCATAACTATCTATAGGCTCGTTTCTTATAACAGGAAATATCACCTTCCCGAGTCAAAATACACAAAACTCTTTGGATTTATAACAAAAGAATATGTTGGATTCGCGTATATAATTTTCACTATTTTTAATGTGGCTTTTGCTGTTTGGTTTATCATAACTTTATAAAAATCATGTCGGAATCTCTTAACAAACAAGACAAGTACTTCAAAGGACAGCATATGAATGAAACATTTGTATGCTTTTTCCGCCATCATTGGATATCACTTCTGCGCGAATTTATGTATTTCTCAATAATATCCATTATCGCGGCAATGGTTTTACTAAAAATTCAATATATTCAAGATTTTCTTCGCGGCAATAGGGAATTAAAGCTGTTCTTTTTTACGGGATTCCTGGGCGTAACGGTTTATTTTAACAGATTTTTTATAAGACTTTTGGATTATTTCGTTAATATTGGAATAATTACGGATATGCGAATAATAGATCACAAAAAAAGTCTATTTTTTAAAGACACGCTTGATTCGATAGATATGGCTCATATTCAAAATATTGAAAAAATCGAAGACGGATTTTTGCCAAGCCTGCTGAAATTCGGGGACATCAAAATCTTTTTATCGGCCTCGGACAGTATTAAAACATTTCAGCATGTGCCAAACGCGAAATTCCATTTCAGATATATAAACAGGCAGAAAGAAATACGTCAATTAGCCCTGCAGACAACAAATACGACAGATAGAAACCAAGGAGAATTAAACACGGAGAATAAACCTTTCACTCCCATAGAACACCCTACGGAAAATTTCACCAAGAAACCTTTTGCCCAAATTTCTTAATCCGTTTTTCTTTTTCTCTCAATTTCGGTTAAATATTTTTTGCGAAGTCTTATGCTTTTTGGCGTAATTTCAACATACTCGTTTTCTTGGATATATTCGATCGCCTTTTCAAGAGTCATGTCAAGGGGAGGAGTAAGCATAATAGCGTCATCGGACCCGGAAGCTCTGGTATTCGTAAGTTTTTTATTTTTCAAAGGATTGACTACAAGATCGGATCCTTGATTATGTTCTCCGATAATCATTCCTTCATAAACTTCAGTCGCGGGCTTTACGAAAAGCTGACCGCGTTCCTGTAGTTTCCATAATGAATAAGCCATGGTTGAACCGGTTTCTCCGGAGATCATCGATCCGACGCTTCGTTTTTCAATCGCCCCTTTATGGGGCGCGAAATGATCGAAAGAATGATACAAAGTGCCTTCGCCTCTGGTTAAAATCAAAAACAGAGATCTGAATCCGAGAAGACCTCTTGTCGGAACTTCAAATTCAAGAAGAGTATTGCCGTTTTCCAAGCGACCCGAAGGGTTGCTAGCAAGTGGCGTGAGCGAAGCGAACTCCGATTTCATGCTTTTCAGTTCGCCTTTTCTGGCGGAAACAATTTCAATAACTTTGCCAGCCATATCGTCGGGAACATTGATAACAGTAAGTTCAATGGGCTCATGTTTAACACCGTCAATGGTTTGCATAATAACTTCGGGCTGGGATATTTGAAGCTCAAATCCCTCGCGGCGCATAGCCTCAATCAAAACGGCAATATGCATTTCTCCGCGGCAATATACTTTTATGGCATCGCTGTTTGGAACATTCTCAATTTTAAGTCCGACATTCGATTCAAGCTCTTTCTCAAGCCTTTCGCGAACATGGCGGCTTGTAACGTATTTGCCTTCTCTTCCCGCGAAAGGCGAATCGTTAACCATAAATTCAATTGCCAAAGCCGGCGGATCAATTCTGATTGCGGGTAAAGCCTCGGCGTTTTCATCGCTCGCGATTGTTTCACCCACATAAATATCGGGGATTCCCGCGATTGTAACAATATCTCCGGCAAAAATCTCATCCGTATCCACCCTTTGAACACCTTTAAAAGTAAAAACTTTTGAAATTTTTGCGGGTCTACGGCTCCCGCCGCAGGCGGGTTGCCTACGGCATAACGTGAGCGACCCATCCTCGGAGGGGGAGCGAACTCCTTTTTCACCTTGCGCGTTTATTACAAAAACATTTTTGTTCCCGCCGATTTTGCCTTCAAATACACGCCCGATAGCCATGCGTCCGAGAAAATTATCATACGTAAGAGTTGAAGGTTGCATCCTGAAAGGCTTATCCGTATCGGCAAAAGCCGGTTTCACATTTTTCAAAATAAAATCAAGAAGGGGAGTTATACCCTTTCTTTCGTCGCTTAAATTATTAACGGCGATTCCTTCACGCGCGATAGTGTAAATATAAGGAAAATCCAATTGCTGTTCCGTGGCCCCCAAATGCGCGAAAAGATCAAAAGTCAAATCCACGACTTTATCCGGACGAGCCATCGGTTTATCGATTTTATTAATGACAACCAAAACTTTCAGTCCGAGTTCGAGAGCTTTTTTAAGTACGAATTTTGTTTGAGGCATAGGGCCTTCATAGGCATCGACAAGGAGCAAAGTCGCGTCAACCGTGCGAAGCATTCGTTCAACCTCGGAGCCGAAATCGGCGTGCCCGGGAGTATCCACAATATTAATTTTAGTGTCTTTATAAAAAATTGCCGCGTTCTTCGCGTAAATCGTAATGCCACGCTCTTTTTCCTGATCGTTGCTGTCCATAACCCGTTCTTCAATCTTTTGATAAGATTCGAACACCCCGCCGGATTTCAAAAGAGCATCGACTAAAGTCGTTTTTCCATGATCTACGTGGGCTATAATGGCGATATTTCTGATTTCCATTTTCATACAATGGTAAAAAATGATACGATACGCGGGTAAGACTATAACAGATGTTTGAAAAAATTAAAGAAAGTCTAGATTATTTAAAACCGTGGAAAACTATTCCTTCTTTCACCAAGGCCTTTGAAAGGGCTAAAAGGGAAGAAAATAAGTCTTTTTTTGAAAAAGTTTCGCTGTTCTTCGACTTCTTTGACGATGAAATGAAGAAATTCAATATAGAGAAAAAACAAGTAACGACTCAAACGGAACAAAAAACACAGCAAACACTGTTGGGAACCCAAGATAAATTAAAAACAACATTCGAAAATCTGGAATCGGCCGGTCAAAAAGCCGTTAAAACCGCAACGGAAGTGGCAAGCGACACATACAATCAAGAAATTTCCGGAGCGAAGCATTGCTGGGATTGGGTTTCAAAAATTTACGCGAAAGCCGGAGTAAAAAGAAAAGAAATTTTTTCCGCGGTAGGCAAATATAGCGGTAAAAATTGTGGAAACGCGCATGCCGGAGAAACGGAGTATGGCTCACTAAGCCCCGGCGATCATATTTTTTATAATCTTCAAACGCGATACGACGCAGAAGGAAAAGGCAGACAAGCGGTAGATAGCCGTGGAAACCACAGCGCCATTTTTATAAGATGGATTTATAAAGACAATAAAATTGCGCAATTAGCGAGTGGGAGCTATGGTACAAGATGGCACATGCACAAAGAGCCTAACGACTTCAATAAAACTCCAATAACCAGAATTTTCAAGCCGGTCGTAGCGTAATTTTTGACGACGGCGCCAAAAGTGAGACGGTATTCTCATAGTCATCCGCCAAAAATGGGACAGTATCTATCTTGTTTGTGCAAGCCAAAATTGGCTGGATTCTGTCCAACTGAGCCCGTGAAGGTTCCTTGGAATATGAGGTGATGATAATTGATAAAATTTTTTTTCACAACAAAACATTGATATAAACACTGATTTTCAAAGAACAAAGTATGATTAACGGCGTTTCTCAGCAA
>JACROX010000078.1:0-2035 GCA_016214225.1 Candidatus Peregrinibacteria bacterium
AATCCATCACGGAGTATCAAAAAAATATTTATTTAATTATGTGAGTGAGTTCGTGTTGAAATACAACCTAAGGCAAGCCAAATCTACCTTCCCCACCTTTCTTAATTTATTTATTAACCCACCTTTAACTTGCTAATCGCCGTAAAGCCACTACAGCTTCCTCGCAATCGTTTCGCAAAATAAAAATATCGATTTCAAAGTATTATAAACCCTTTTATTTTGAATAATAACCGCATTCAAATCCATTCTTGTGAATGCGATAATCGCCACGCGATCTTTCCCATAAATGGAAATTTCAGTTTCAAACGGCATATATTTTTTCGGGAGAATATATGTTTTTCTTAAATATTTTCTATCGCCTTTAGCATAATTTTTAGCTCTTTTTGAATCGGACAGAATCATTCTGCACTTTATCTTTTTTTTAATTCTTTTCGGAGTATATATATTCACAAAATAATCTCTCAATTCTTTTGGAATACGCTCAACGGTTAAAAATCCTAAAATCTCATTGCCGTTTTTTAACGTATCCGCATAAACCTCTTTTATACCAGAAGCCCCCTCATAAAAACTCACCTTTGGAAGATTTTGACTATACCTGCCATACTGCAAAAACTCGGGCAAAGACTTAAGAAAATCATTGCTTAGCACTTTCCATTCGGCGGATTTATTTTCCGCGAAATTAACCAATTCGCTCGGAGTTATAACGGAAAAAAACTGAACACCTCTTTTAATAATCATTTTTGCGAATCCGTTAGCCGCAAAATCTCTCAAAATAACATAAGAGGTAACACGATTTAACTTGGCCTTTCTCGCGATAACACTGGCAGGCTGAGCGCCAAGACTGAAAGCGGACAAATAAACCCTGCACTCTCTTTCCGAAAAACCGATTTTTTTAAGAAGTTCCGTAAGCTTATCCATAATTTAGTGTTGTAATATTTTTTCTACAATCTTAATTTAAACCTTGGAACAAAAAATCGACTACTGAACAATTGGCGTGCCTTGCAAATCAAGTCGACGATATGATTGCGTACTACGCAGAAAATTTGGCGCTGGCGACAACTCGCGAAACAGAACAAAAAACAAAAAATGAACAAGGAAAAAGAAAAAGACATTTAGAAGACATGGAAGAAAATGGCAAAAAAGCAGCGGCTAAAATTATACATAGACAAATACACAAAGAAGAAAAACATCAAATAGCTCTGGGTAAATTTAGAGGAGAATGCTGCGGCACGGAAGATTTTGCGGCGACACTACAAACTTGGTTCAAGATACTAGCAGATCAATTTGAAAAAGAGAAAGGACAAATATGCGATCTCCCCGAAAAACAAGCGGAAGCGCCTAAAAAACAACTAGAAGAAACGACAAAACTCACTAACGAAGAACTCCAAGCTTACGTAACCGGATTTGTTGATAAATTTTTAGAGTACATTGATCAGAGCCCTCTGTATGGATTCAAATACATCATAAAACCATTATACAATCTCATAAAATTACTTTACACCGAAGGGATAGATAAGTTTGGAGAATTTCCAAAAAGAAAAAATTTAGTCGCGAATATTATAAAATGCATTGAACTAAAACTCAAAAAGCAAGAAGAAATACTTAGAGGAAAAGACATGTCTGGTCGAGAAACAAAAGAATACATCGATGAATTAACAACAGTCCAACAAATTCTAACAGAAACAAGAGCGCTAATCGGCAACGTAAACGTATAGAAAAATCCAAAAAAAAGGTGTACCATGCGAGCAATGGAATAAGGGAACCTCTGAAAAACGCGTATTACTGCGTCAACTTCGTCGCTTCCTCCTCGTAGTACAAGCTCGTACGATTAGTTCAGAAGCTCCTCGTTTCCTTGCAATCCATCGTTTTTCAGAGGTTCCTAAGCATAGACCAAATGCAAAACACCTGCAAAAAATGCGCTCAACAATTCGAAATCACGGAACAAGACAAAAAATTTTACGAACAAGTGAAAATCAAGTCTCCAACACTTTGTCCCGATTGCCGCGTACAGAGAAGACAAATCTTCCGCAATGAT
>JACROX010000078.1:2048-2632 GCA_016214225.1 Candidatus Peregrinibacteria bacterium
ATGTGACTTGAGCGGGAAACAGTTTATTTCCATTTTTTCTGAGGATTCTCCATTTAAAGTCTATCATCCTGATGAATGGTATAGCGATAAATGGGATCCAATGACTTATGGTCGAGATTTTGATTTCAATAGACCTTTTTTTGAACAATTTGCCGATTTGATGCGTGCAGTCCCACGTCTTGGAATAGACATCGTAAACTGTGAAAACAGTTATTACTGTAATTTTTGTAGTGATGAAAAAAATTGTTATTTGGATATCGCGGGTGAGGCGAATGAGGATTCTTACTTCAACTTGTTCGTAAAGTATTCAAAAAACGTCGTGGACTGCACCTTTGTTTACAATTCCACGCTTTGCTATGAATGTATAAATTGCTACGATTGTTACAACGTGCAACACTCCACTTATTGCGAAAACTGCAGTGATTGTTTGTTTTGTTTTGACCTGAAAGGCTGCCGAAATTGTCTTTTTTCCAGTGGTCTGAGGAATAGAGAATATTTTATTTTCAACAAGCAATATTCGAAAGAAGATTACGCGAAATATCTAGCCGGTTTGCGGCTTGATTCTTATACTCAAATACAGAAAT
>JACROX010000040.1 GCA_016214225.1 Candidatus Peregrinibacteria bacterium
TAAGAATACATGGAGTGGAAGTAAATATGACAACAAGCGCGAAAACAAACGAAGAAGGATTCGCGTTACTGAAAGCATTCGGATTCCCATTTAAAAACATTACAACTAAGAAAAATGGCTAGAACAGCACTATTGGTAAAATTAGCAAAGAAAAACACAAAAGCCGAAAGACAGTATAAGTCCGGCAAAAAAGTCGCCTTCTCCACCAGGATTTATAATCGATGCAAAAGATGCGGAAAAGTAAAAGGATACATGAGGAAATTTGAAATCTGCAGAATTTGCTTCAGAGAACTTGCGAGAGAAGGAAAAATTATGGGAGTTACAAAATCATCTTGGTAATATTTTAAAACAACAGATCTATGCACACAGATCCAATATCAGACCTTCTGACCAGAATAAGAAACGCGACAAAAGCTCATCATCAGGATACATATATCCCCTACTCGACCATTAAAGAAAATATCCTAAAAGTGATGAAAGAAAAAAAGTTTATTGAAGATTATTCCGTAACGGGAGAAAAACAGGATAAAACAATCGAGATAAAACTAAAAGAAGATTTACTGACGCCAACATTAAAAAGAATCAGTAAGCCCGGACAAAGAATATATATGAAAAGCAAAGAAATAAAACACGTAAAAAGCGGCCTTGGTTTCTATATCATGTCCACTCCAAAAGGTGTCATGACAAGTATTGAGGCGAAAAAACAGAACCTTGGAGGAGAACTTATTTGCGAAATATCATAAAGACATGCTAAAAAACTATCAGATACAAGACGGCAGAAAAATTTTGAATCGTAATGTACCAGTTGTACATGAGAATCAAAATTTTTCGACAACACAGTATATGATAGTTTTTTAACATGTCACTAATAATCTAAACACATGTCACGAATAGGAAGAAAACCGGTTGATGTGCCATCACAAGTTCAAGTAGAAATAAACGGCTCAACCGTAAAAACGAAAGGGCCTAAAGGCGAACTTGTAAAACAATTCCAGCCGAATGTTGAAATAAAACTGGAAGGAAATCAAATCATTGTGGTAAGAAAAGACAACTCAAAAACTACAAGATCTCTACATGGCCTTACGCGAAATTTAATACAAAATATGCTAGAGGGCGTTACAAAAGGATTTGAAAAAAAACTGGAAATAAACGGAGTAGGATTCAGGGCCCAAATAAACAAGAATAAAATTACTCTATCTCTCGGATTTTCTCACCCAGTAGAATTCACGGCGCCGAAAGAAATCGAATTTCAATTCGATGAATCGGCGAAAAATAAAAACATTATCATAGTAACGGGAATAGACAAACAAATGGTTGGAGAAGTTGCCGCAAAAATAAAAAAAAAAAAAAAACCTGAACCATATAAAGGAAAAGGAATAAAATATGTCGGAGAATTTATAACAAGAAAAGCGGGAAAGACAGCCGCGTCAAAGTAATAACCTAAATTAAAATGCCGGTAAAAAAAGTATCAGCAAGAAACAGAAGACACATCCGCATCCGAGCAAAAATCGGAAAATCATCGAAACCGAGACTTATAGTTTTTAGAAGTCTGAAATATAACTACGCTCAACTTTTCGATGACACCGCGAATAAAGTTATAGCTGAAGCTTCAGACATTAAATTAAACGCGAAAGGCACGAAACTTGAAAAGGCTAAAAGAGTTGGAGAAGAAATAGCCAAAAAAGCGCTTGAGAAAAATGTTTCGGAAATCACTTTCGACAGAAACGGTTATAAATACCACGGACGCGTCAAAGCGATTGCGGATGGCGCGCGCGAAGGAGGATTAAAATTTTAATTAACAAAAACTCATGGCAAAAAGAGCACACTCAAAAGATTCGGTACAAAGAGAACCAAAAGAGTTCGAAGAAGAAGTGGTTGAAATAAGCCGCGTAACAAAAGTTGTGAAAGGTGGACGCAGACTAAGATTCAGAGCCACTGTGGTTATCGGCAACAAAAAAGGCAAAGTCGGGATAGGGATCGGAAAATCGAACGAAGTAACGGGCGCGATCCAAAAAGCCATAGCAAGAGCCAAAAAACATTTGGTTAATATAATATTGGACGACACAACAATTCCTCACCAAGTAAGAATAAAATTCAAAGCATCGGACATTTTGCTCATGCCCGCCGCTCCCGGTACCGGAATCATAGCGGGAAGCACAATCCGTAAAGTTATAGAATTAGCGGGGATCAAAGATATATTAAGCAAATGTTTCGGGACAACAAACAAAATAAGCAACGTAAAAGCAACTTTAGACGCCCTGAAAAGTTTGAAAACAACACCGTTCATGGAACTTAAGGCCAAAAAGAATGCTGAGAAAAAGGAAACACAAGCAGCACAAGCAGCTAAGCCTCAACCTCAACCTACTCCTAAAAAAGAAGAACTAAAGGAAGAAGCGCAACAAAAAACTAACTAATCATTAAAATGTCTTTATTAAATTTAAGCAGTAAATTAGGCAAGAAAAAAAGAAAAAGAATAGGACGCGGAAACGCTTCCGGTCATGGGACATACAGTTGCCACGGAATGAAAGGACAAACGGCAAGATCTGGAGGAAGAGTAAGACCCGGATTTGAAGGAGGACAAACTCCCATGTCACGCAAAATGCCAAAATTAAAAGGATTCAAAAATCCAAACCACGTTGAATATCAAGTTGTTTGCACGGGACAATTAAACGTATTTGAAGAAGGACAAGAAGTCGGAATAAAAGAATTGCTTGATAAAAATATTGTTTCAAAAAAAACTCATCCGGTAAAACTTCTATCCGGAAAAGGAGAATTGACAAAAAAACTGAAAATTAAAGTGAACAAAACCTCAAAAAGTGCTATAAAAGAAGTGGAATCAAAAAAAGGAGAAATCTCCTTAATATAAATTTCATACAATGTTAACCTCATACCTAAGCCAAATTTGGAACTCAAAAGATTTAAGAAAAAGGATTCTGTTCACCTTGGCTATGATCGTTCTTTACAGGTTCGTATCCCACATCCCGGTTCCCGGAGCAAACATAGAAAGTCTTAAAGCTCTTTCCAATAGAAATGAATTATTACAAATGTTCAGTCTTCTCACGGGAGGCAGCACAAAAAGTTTTTCAATAGTGTTGATGGGAATTTCTCCATACATCAACGCGTCAATCATTATACAATTATTGACAATAATCGTTCCAAAACTGGAAAGCCTTTCAAAAGAAGGAGAAATGGGACGCAGAAAAATAAATTCATACACGAGATGGCTAACCTTCCCTCTGGCATTCATTCAATCATATGGAATGATCGCTCTTCTAAATTCTCAATCACAACTGCCTATAATCTCAAACACATACGATCCCACTATAATTATACCAATCATGCTGACAATTTCAGCCGGCACGATATTCCTGGTATGGCTTGGAGAACAAATAACGGAATATGGCATCGGCAACGGAGTGTCGGTATTGATTTTTTCAAGCATTGTCGCGAGTATTCCGGAAATGATTGGAAGAAATTTATTTTTGGCTCAAGGAGACGAAAGCAAACTGATCCCGTTTATAACAATAGTTTTGGTAACAATTATACTTGTCACAATAGTGGTATTGATAACTGAAGGCCACAGAAGAATTCCTCTCACGTACGCGGGCAGAGGAGTCCGCGCAAAAAGCGATCAAGCATTCTTGCCAATAAGGATAAATCAAGCGGGAATGATTCCAATTATTTTTGCCGCGGCGCTGGTAAGTTTCCCCGGATTGATTTCACAGTTTTTGGTGCACGCCAAGTCGGAATGGTTAAGAAATTTTGGAACATTCTTAAGCACGACATTCCAGCCCAGCACCGTTACATACGTAGTTGTTTATTTCATTCTGTTGATCGCGTTCACATTCTTTTACGTATCAATCACATTCAATCCAAAAGATGTGGCTGAAAATATTCAAAAAAGAGGAGGCTATATCCCGGGAATCCGACCGGGACAACAAACCGCGGAATACCTGAACGAAGTTTCAAATAAACTGACACTCTTTGGCGCGTTATTTATCGCGCTCATCGCCGTACTTCCCATGCTGACACAGTTTATATTTACAAACAGCAACATCGGATCCGTATCCCTTCTTATATCGGGCGCGGGAATAATCATTATAGTAGGCGTCGTGTTGGAAATCATCCGCCAAATCAACTCTCTGCTTGTCATGCACGATTATAAAAAATTCTATTAATTAAAATTAAGACACATGGATTTAATTTTCTTCGGCATGCAAGGCGCTGGGAAAGGAACTCTTGGCAAATCAATTGCGGAGAGATATGGGATGAAAATCTTTGAAACCGGTGGAGAACTGCGAAAATTGGCTCAAGAAGAAAGCGAGCTCGGCAAAAAAATAAAATCAATAATCGAAGCGGGACATCTTGTTTCGGATGAAGTTGTCATGGAGATTGTGGAAAATTTCCTTAGTCATTTGGACAAAAATTCAAGCGTTCTATTCGACGGAATTCCAAGAAAAGTTGAACAAGCCAAACTGTTAAATGACCTTCTGCTCAAACACAATCGCGAATATAAAGGACTGCTCATAGATATAAAAAAAGAAACAGCTCTAAGAAGATTAACAACGCGAAGAATTTGTAAAACATGCAAAGCCGTATATTCGGCGGATTATAACAAAACCAATTGCGAAGCGAAAACCGCAAACGGCGAACAATGCGACGGAGAGCTTATTACACGCTCGGATGACAATCCTTCGGCCATAGAAACGCGCCTTAACGCCTTCGAAAATGAAACCGTTCCGGCAATAAAAATTTATGAAGATCGACTAATCAAAATAGATGGAGAACCAAGAATTGAAGAAGTGGAAAAACTTGCGATATCAGCATTGGATACAATAATGAAAGTCTAAAAAAAATGGCAATTACAATAAAAACGGAGGAAGAAATTTTATACATGAAAATCGGCGGAAAAATTCTAGCCGAAGTTTTACAAGAAATATTAAAAAGAGCGCGTGAAGGAGTTTCAACATATGAACTGGATATTTTTGCTGAAGAATTTATCAGAGATAAAGGCGGTATTCCCGCGTTTAAAGGGTACCACGGATTTCCCGCGACTCTATGCACGGCAATAAATGAAGTGATTGTTCACGGAATCCCAAAAAAAGATGAATTTCTAAAAAACGGTGATCTTTTAACAATAGACAGCGGAGTGATTTATAAAGACCTATACACCGACGCCGCAAGATCAATAGGGATAGGAGAAATTTCCAAAGAGAAAGAAAGACTTTTAAAAACAGCAAAAATGGCTTTAAGCAGAGCAACAGACATTGCGAAACCAAACACTCACTTAAATGAAATAGGAAAAATCATCGAAGCAACAGTCAAAAAAGAAGGATTTCACGTAATTCACAATTTAACCGGACACGGAGTTGGAAGAAAACTTCACGAAGAACCAATTGTCTTAAACTATTGGGAAGGAAAATCCGGTCCACTTCTACAACCAGGAATGACACTCGCGATTGAACCAATATTTTCCGCGGGCACAAGCGAGATGGAAACACTCAAGGATAACTGGACAATAGTAACAGTCGATAGGTCGACAGCAGTCCAGGAAGAAAATACAATTTTAATCACAGAAAGCGGCAACGAAATACTTACTGAAATATAGTCAAAAAAGGTAATTATCCAGTAAGCAGTGAAGGTTTTTAGAAAAGTGTCTTTAGAGCTGTGAAACAAAGGTTTACACAGCCTCAAATTTTTCCAATTAATTTTCTTTACATAGATTTTAGGTTATTTGGTA
>JACROX010000073.1 GCA_016214225.1 Candidatus Peregrinibacteria bacterium
GCTTCCGCTCTTATGGCTCCAAGCAGGGAGTCCAATATTCCCACAATTACAACCGCCGTGTATTTTATATATTCCAGAGGGATGGATACGCTCGTATTTATTCCTATTATTATTCCCACTAAAATGCCAATTACCGCCCAGAGCATATGAGGTTTTTGTTATTTACGTTTATATATTATCTTATCTCCGCTTTCTCCCGCAATCCTAAGATCAATATAAGAAAGATTTTCTTTGTAAATGTCTAATTTAACTAATGCTTTCTTCAATTTTTTCAGCTGATCTTCAAATGGTCTTTGGATATCAAGCCATATAGAAAAGTCTTTTTCCGTTAAAAGATGAATTTCTCTGGCTGTTTTTTTGTACCGTATTTCGACGATTCTCATCCCGAATTTGTCTTGGAAGTAAGTCGCACTGTCCAACATATATTTTAAGTTGGATTGTTCTATCATCCTTGTGTCGGTATTTAGAGGCTCGTCCGATTTCAGCCTTATATAAGGCAAACTTTTGTTCTCCATGTCTTCTTTTACCGCGTATCCAATTGAATTTATTATGTAATTTTTTTTCATTGTCGGACCTTCCAGAATCACATTTGCCGTCATCGGGTATTCTTTGAAATCTATTTCGATGCTTGAAGGATAGTTTTTCGACACGTCTATTTCCTGTATTTCAGGGAATTTATTTAGAATTCTTGTTTCAAATATTGATAGGTCTATCGTTATGAGATTTTTGCCAAGAGAATCGGAAATTATTTTTTTTATTTTTTCGTTTCAGGATATATCAAAATACATGAATTTTAAAAGCGCAGTTTTATATTTGGAGTCATTGAAGTCGTATGAAGATTTGAGAAAGTTTAAATATAGTGAGGATTTTTTTGATTTAAAAAGGCTTAAAAATTTCTTGAGCTGTGTTGATTATGAAAAATTGAGATATATTCATGTCGCCGGATCGAAGGGAAAGGGGACTACGTGCAGGCTTGTTTCCGATTATTTGCGCGCGAAAAATTTTAAAGTCGGGCTTTTTATTTCTCCTCATATTTTTTCCGTTACTGAAAGAATTTCAGTGAACGGAGTTTCTATTTCCGAAAATGCGTTTGGTCGTTATGTCGCCGAGGTGAAGAGGCTTGTGGAGAAAAATGGCTCTTATATCACATATTTTGAGGCTTTATTTGTGATCGCCTTGATGTGGTTTTTAGAAAAAAAAGTTGATTATGTTGTTTTGGAGGTTGGGCTTGGCGGCCGTTTGGATGCCACGAATATTATTAGGCCGATTGTGTCTGCTCTTACATTTGTGGAGAAGGAACATACGGATATTTTGGGGAATAGTCTCACGAAAATTTTAAAAGAAAAACTTGGAATAAGGAAAAAAGGAGTTCCCCTTGTTGTTGGCATACAGAAGCCTTTTGTTTATAGGATTATTTATGAAATTGTAAAAGGCTGGTCTAAAGTTTTTTTCGCGGGGGGTGTTGAATTTGCCAGTAGCGGGTATTCAAAATCTTTGACGGAAAATTCTTTGCTCGCGTTTTGTGTTTTAAAAATCTTGTTAAAAAAAGTTGACGTTGATGTTTTTTTGAAAATCGTAGGTGGTTTTAAAATGGCCGGAAGGTTTGATGTCAGGGAGATAACCGGCAAAACAATCGTCTTTGATATTGCTCATACGCCCGCGAGTATTAAGAATCTCGATGAGGCTCTTAAGCGTGTCTTTGTTGGTAAAAAATTTATTTTTCTTGTTTCTGTCATGAAAGATAAAAATGTAAAATCAATGTTGAAAAATATCTTGAAAAATGCGGACAAAATTGTTTTCACTTCTTCCCATTCGCAGAGAGGATTTTCAGGTAAAGAGCTTTTGAAAATTGCCGGAGGTATTTTCTCATATGGCGACGCGTCGTATCATGAAGATCCGATTATGGCCTTTAAATCTTCCTTGAAGTCTTTGAAAGATGACCAAATATTGGTTGTTACAGGTTCGAATTTTCTTGTGTCGACTATTTTGAAGTTTTTAGTTCGCTAATTTTGCCGCGATTCTCTCAGCTTTTCTTGCGCGGGCTTTCTCTTTGTTTTTGCGTTTTCTAAGTTTGCTTTTTGGTCTTTTATTGTCTACAAGTCCGTGTTGTTTACTTGCGTGTGCGTTTGTCATTTTTAAATTATTTATTGTTTTTTTTGTCGGTTGTAATTTAGGGATTGTTTGTGTGATTGTCAAATCCCAAATGATTTCCTGCAGATTGTTTTGATGTTGCCGCGAACATTCATGTCTACCGTTATTTTTGCTTTTTTTGGATTTATAGCTTCCATGAAGTCCGCGAAAATTACTTCCGTTACCGTTTCGTGGAAAATTTTTACGTTCCTGAATGCGTTTATGTAAAGTTTGAATGATTTTAATTCAAGGCATTTTTTATTCGGGACATATTCAATTGTTACGGTTCCGAAATCTGGCCAGTCTGAAAAAGGGCATATGGAAGTGTATTCCGGGCTTGCGATTGTTATCCAGTTTTCTCCCTTTGACTGCTCTTGAAATTTAAAAGTTAAAAGCGGAGCTACTTTTTTTATTTCCACGCGAATTTTTTTCGCGTCTTTTTCCGTGAATGACTGTTCTTTCATATTTTGTATTTTATCGGATCTTTTATCCCTGCTTCTTTGAATCCTTTTAATCTTAATTTGCAGGCCGGACATTTCCCGCATGCGGGGCGTGATCCTTTGTAGCATGTATGAGTGTACTTGAGAAGGTTTATTGTTTTTAGTTTTTTTGCCAGCTCAACTGTCTTGGCTTTTGTAAGCCACATTAGCGGTGTGTGTATTTTAAACTTGTAGTCCATCGCGAGTGTGAGTGTTTTTTCGAGTAATTTTATGAAGTTATCTCTGCAGTCCGGATATCCGCTGTAATCCGTCTGACATACGCCCGTAACTATATTATGGATATTTAATTGTTTCGCATAAATTGCCGCGATTGAAAGAAAAATATGATTTCTTCCGTCCACGAATGTTGATGGCAGTGAATTTTTTCCGCCCGCGTTTATTTTTACGGAACTGTCCGTAAGAGCGTTTTTTGTGAAGTCTTTGAATAGTGAAATTTTGTAAATTTTTAAAGGTGTTTTTGTGAGTTTCGCTATTTTTTTCGCGGATGAAATCTCTATTTTATGCAGCTGTCCGTAGTCGAAAGTTATTCCAACAACTTCTTTGAATTTTTTCTTTGTCCATGCGAGGCAAGTGGTTGAATCTTGGCCTCCGGATAGCAAAATCAGAGCGCTATGGTTATCTATTTTTTCCGTTTGTTTCCCCATATTTCCATGTGTAATCTTGGCGTGAATCTTAAATTTTCTTTTTTGCATATTTCCGCTAGCAGTTTTGATGTTTTTGCCAGATTTTTTTTGGTTGTTCCTTGAGGCATCAATATTATTTTCTCCTTGTCGAGAGTTTTCATTATTTTTTTTATTTCATCAATGTCTTTTTTTCTTTCAACTACAAATTTATAATATGTTTTTTCTGCGGGGAATTTTTTAAGTTCGCGGTTTTTTGTTTTTGCGTTTTTAAGTTTTGGGGAACAATTGTACTGATTTATTAATTTTGTGAGTTCTTCTAATGGCTGAATAGTGCCGTTTGTTTCAATTTCAATAAAATAATCCCCAAGTTTTTTTAAAAGATTTATAAGTTCTTTTTGCTGAATTAAAGGTTCTCCTCCCGTGATTACCAAATGTTTCGCGGGGTATTTTTTTATCTCTTTTATTATTTTTTCAATCGTCATTTCTTTTCCGAATTCTTTCCGCCATGTGTATTTTGAATCGCACCATACGCATCTTAAATCACATAAATTTAAACGTATGAATATCGCAGGTTTCCCTATGTTTACGCCTTCTCCCTGAATTGAGTAAAAGATCTCTGAGATTTGCATGAAGCGGTTGTTAATAAGGCCGTGGAATGATAGCATAGGCTCGACATGAAAAAAATCTTTGTTATTTTTTGTTTTGCAATTTTGCTCTCAGGTTGTTCCGGAGGCGCGGTTTTTGTTAAGGATGTTTCCCAAAAAAATTATTCCGATGAATTTATGTATGTGAATAAGAATTTGGGTTTTAAAGCTAAAGTTTTTCCCGATTTTAAACTCGCGCGTTTGTCTGAAGGAAATGGTATTGTTATGCGCAAATGGATGAGTGGTTCTTACGAAGATATTCAAAGGCATAAAATAAAAAAATATGACTATGCCGAAGAGATTTCGGTATCCGCCGTGAAACTTGATGGTTCGGAAGGGATTAAAACCATTACGGATTTTGTTCAGAAAAGATATTCCGGATATAACGTTGAATATTTCGGTGATGGTGTTTTTATTGATCAGAATGCCGGGGGAGATATTGCCGTTAGGCATTTTTTTCTGATTGGAAAAAACAAGGATTTTTTGTACGAGTTATATTTGAAGGTTCCGAGCAGGGCTTATTCTACGCATAAAAAGGAGTTTGAGGAATTCGTGAAAGGGTTTGAATTGCTTTAGTATTTTTTGATTAACTTGGTGTTGATTTTTGAAGGTTGAGTGAGATTTTTTATGGATAAAATTTCATCCAGTTCTTTTTTCGTGAAGAGTTTTTCTTTGATCGCTTGTTCCTTGATTGAGCGATTATTTTTAAGAGCCGATTTTATAAGTTTTGCGGTTTTTACATATCCGAGATAAGGGGACAGCGCCGTGCCCGTGCAAAGGCTTTTTTCAAATAAATCTTCTATTATTTTTTTGTTTGCCGTTAATCCTTTCAGGCAAATTTCTCTGAACATTTTTATTCCGTTTGTGAGAATTGCAAGCGATTGAAGGAGATTATGCATTATCACAGGGAGCATGACATTCAGCTCGAATTGGCTTTTTTGAGTCGCTAATTCAACTGCATGATCATTGCCCAAAACTTGAAAGCAAATCATTTCCAAACATTCCGGCGCTGATGGATTTACTTTTCCTGGCATTATTGAAGATCCCGGCTGTATTTCAGGAAGGTTTATTTCGTTTATTCCCGCTTTCGGTCCCATGCTCATCATTTTCAAATCGCCCATGAAATTCATTAAATTTATGGCAAGTGAACGCAGTGAGGATGAAAGATTTAAAAACGCGTTCATATTGTTCGCGATTTCCGTCATATTTTTTGCCGGAATGAATTTTATTTTAAGTATTTGAGAGAGGTGTTTAATCGTTAATTTTCTGTAATTCGGGTCAGTGTTTATGCCTGTTCCTACAGCTGTTCCACCAATTCCGAGAATTCGCAGATTTTTTGTCTGTTCAAGTATGAATTTTTTTGATTTTGAAATGGCTTCTCTGTATGAATCGAATTCCTGTCCGAGAGTTATGGGGACAGCGTCTTTTAGATGAGTGCGGCCGACTTTTACTATTTTCCCGAATTTTTTGATTTTTAATTTGAGTTTTTTTTCGAGTTCGGTTATTTCTTCCGTTAATTTTTTTACAGAGAGAATCGAGGCGATTCTGACTGCTGTCGGGATTACATCGTTTGTGGACTGAGCCATATTCACAGTGTTGTTCGGATGAACGTGCAGGTATTTGCCTTTCGGGCTTTTTAGAAGTTCATTGGCTCTGTTTGCGATGACTTCATTTGCGTTCATGTTGTAGGAAGTGCCCGCTCCGGCTTGAAATATGCCCAATGAAAATTCTTCTATTTTGCCGTTTGCAAATTCGAGACAGGCTTGCGTTAGTGATTGCGCGTATTTTTTTTCGATTAGTCCAAGTTCTATATTTGCTTTTGCGCAGGCAAGTTTCACTATTCCAAGCGAATACCGGAAAATTTGTGGAGATTTAAGCACGCTTATTTGGAAGTTTTGTTTTGCTCTTGCGGTTGTTGAGCCAAAATACGCGTCCGATGGAATTTTAACTTTTCCAAGAGAGTCCTCTTCTATGCGATATGAGAATTTGCTTGTCATGGTTTTAATATAAGGTTAACTCTCTTTTATGTCCAGATCCCACATTCGAGGTTAAAACCGACCACTTTGGATAAGTTGTGAATAAATTTGATTTGGCGTTTTGTATTTGAGTGATTTTCTTGGCCTGTTGTTGA
>JACROX010000065.1 GCA_016214225.1 Candidatus Peregrinibacteria bacterium
GATATAGAATCTCTTTTATTCTATATCCCCACAAGTCAAGATGTACCTGAGATTCGTGAAACTACGTAGCTCTACTTCAGCAATAGGGAAAATCTTGTCCCGCTAAGAAAATTTTTTGCTCCTGGCCGTCGCAAAATTTTCTTGCGTGTCATCCTCCGCCTACGCTCAAGTCTCGCGGAGCTCTCTTGAGCTGCGGCTACGGACCGATTTTCCCGCTACTTCAGCATAAATGAACTTATTGTGTCATCCAAAGATTTTACTACTTTGGCGTCTTCGGTTGCCAGATATGATGCCGTGAGAAGGAAAGCTTTTTTGCCTTTTATTGTATATAATTGTTTGAAATTGGTTAGTGACGATGTGGCATCTTTTTTCCCTTGAAATTCAATCAGCATAGCTTTTTGGCCTCCTTTTAAATCTACATTTTTTGTACTTGTTTCAACATATTGAATTAAAGCCTGTTTTAGGCCGGCTTTATTTGCGTCAACAAAGTCTTTTAGTGACATATTATCGGGGACGTCGGATTCCAGAATATTTATATTCGACGTGAATGTGGAACTTTTAATGTTGTTTCTGAATGCGACCAATAATCCTTTTGTATAACTTGAGCCCAACTGATCTTTTTCCAATACTTCCCAATCTTTAGGTACGGAAACTGAAAACTCCGCTCCGTTGTATATTACGTTTGCTGATGGTCCCGCCTTATTTTCGTTCGATGTTGTCGTGTCCGGAGAACTACTGCATGCGGTTAACAGTGCTAACGGCAAAAAAGTAAGCGCGAAAAATTTTGCAAATCTTTTCATAGGGTTTTTATTATTGGTTAGAATGAGGATTGCTTGTGCATTCTCTTATAAAAAATGATTTTGGTCAAGGGAACCGCTGAAAAACGTGTCTTGCTGTGTCAACTTCGTCGCTTTCTCCTCGCCGTACAAGCTCGTACGGCTCGTTCGCAAGCTTCTCGTTTCCTTGCAATCCATCGTTTTTCAGCGGTTCCCAAGGAGTTCCATCCGCGGACCGATTTTCTCGCTACTATTTCAATAGGGAAAATCTTGTCCCGCTAAGAAAATTTTTTGCTCCTGACCGTCGCAAAATTTTCTTGCGTGTCATCCTTCGCCTACACTCAAGACTCGCAAAGCTCGCTTGAGTTCCGGCTGCGGACCGATTTTCTCGCTACTTATTGACTTTACATAAAACCGGTATAGAATTTGCCCTTGTGTTTTAATGACCATTATTCAGTCTATGAAAATAGGTATTCTTTCGTATCGTTCACTTGGCAGAATAGCTTCCGCCGAAGAGCTCCAATTGCAAAATGTGGCTCGTAGTTTAGGGCATAAGACCAGGATTTTCCGTGCTTCCAAATTTCACATGGTATATGACAGACAATCTCCGTGGCTGATATATGACGGGAAGCCTTTTGATAAATATGATGTGATAATTACAAGACCTTCCATATTGAAAAATGTTGATCTTCATATCGCCCTGATCGAGCAAATGGAAATTATGGGGATGCTTTTGTTTAACAGGTATGAATCTATTCTTAAAGCTAAGAATAAGATTAAAACTATGCAAGTTTTGGATCACTATGGGATTCCCATCCCAAAGACTGTTGTTTTGCAGAGGCAGGATGATTTAAAGAGAGCCGTGAATTTTGTTGGAGGTTTTCCTGTTATTTTGAAACAGCCTTTTGGTTCTTTCGGAAATGGAGTTGTAATTGTTGAAAGCATGAGAGCGCTTAATTCACTTTTGACTTGGGATCAGCCAATGTATCTCCTTCAGCAATATGTTAAATATTCCAAGGGAAAAGATATGAGAATTTTTGTTGTTAACGGGAAAGTTGTCGGTTCTATGATGCGTTCTGCGAAAAAGGGTGAATTTAGATCCACTATTGAGCTTGGGGGGACAGGTACCACTGTTGAAATTACGGAAGAAGAGCAAGCAATTGCAATAAGATCCGTTCAGGCTTTGGATTTGAGTTATGGAGGCGTGGATGTTATGCGTTCGAGTAGCGGACCGGTTGTTTTGGAGGTAAATTCAAATCCGGGATTTAAGGAACTTGAAAAAGCTACAGGAGTTGATATAGCAAAAACTATAATTGGATATGCCGTAGAGACCGCCGAAAGACACAGGAGACAGTAAAATCTCCGTGAGTCACTTGATATTATTTCTTTTCTATAATTTCATCTATAAGACCGTATTTTTTGGCGTCTACCGCGTTCATGAAATTATCTCTGTCCGTATCTTTTTCTATCGTTTTTATAGGTTGGCCCGTGTGTTTTGCCAAGAGATGATTTAAAAGATTTTTTGTCTTTATTATGTGGTCGGCGTGAATTCTTATGTCGGACGCTTGTCCTTCCGTTCCACCCAACGGCTGATGAATCATCACTTCCGAATTCGGAAGTGCGAATCTTTTCTTTTTTGCGCCTCCGGCGAGAACCACCACACCCATTTAAGCGGCCATCCCTATGCATACCGTTGAGACATCAGGTTTGATGTATTGCATTGTGTCGTAAATCGCGAGGCCTGCCGTTACGTGTCCTCCCGGACTGTGAATATACATTGTTATATCCGCGTTTGGGTTTTCATTTTCCAAAAATAACAGTTGTGCGATTATTATATTCGCGACGTTCGCGTCTATTGCCGTGCCTAAAAAAAGAACTCTATCTTTTAAAAGTCTTGAGTAAATATCGTAGGCTCTTTCTCCGGCGTGTGTTTTTTCAATGACTGTTGGAATTAAAATTGAATTTCTCTCTCTCCCCGCCGTTTCGCTTAAATTTGCAAACGGATTTAAATTTTGTTGAGTCATTTTTGTTTGATAATAAATATTGTGTGTTTCCATTATATCAAAGAATGGCTTTAAATTCAGCTTCTTGCGGTTGACTGATGTATAACTTATTTTTTAATAAATGCGAGGCCACGGGCCGAGCGCTAAACTAAGGCGAACAATCTGGCTATGCCAGTTGTGAGACGAAGCGAGCTTATAAAATAGAATTTGATTTTGCTTTGGAAATAGGCTTCCTTCCTGGAGTCACAGACAATACCGCGACAACCGCAAAAGAAACAATCGAAGATTTCTTCAAAATGGAATTTGAAAATGAAGAAAGTGTCCACAGCTCAATGTTAATTTTAATAAAGGGGAAACTAAAAGAACCCGACATGGAAAAAATAGGGGAATCTCTTTCAAACAATCTAATTCAGCAAGCCAGAATAAAAAGCCGTAAAAAATTCGTGGAAGAAAAAGGAATGGGAATAATCGTTCCAGTCGTACACATTCACTCTCATCCAAAAGCCGACATTATAGATTTAAATATTTCAGAAGAAGAGCTTATAAAACTGGGGAAAGAAGGAATAAAAAATGAAGACGGAACGCGCCGCGGCCCACTGGCTCTGGAAAAAGATTATCTCCACACAATAAAAGAATATTTCAAGAAAGAAGGAAGAAATCCAACCGACATAGAACTTGAATCGATCGCGCAAACATGGTCCGAACATTGCAAACACACAATCTTCGCAGCAAAAATAGACGACAATGAAAATGGCTTGTATAAGGGCTATATAAAAAAAGCAACACAAGAAATTCGGGAACAAAAAGGGAAAAAAGATTTTTGCGTCTCGGTATTTTCAGACAACGCGGGAGGAATTTTATTTGATGAAAATTGGGTAATCACCGACAAGGCCGAAACGCACAACAGCCCATCCGCGCTCGATCCATTCGGTGGAGCAATAACGGGAATTGTAGGTGTAAACAGAGACACAATCGGATTCGGAAAAGGCGCGAAACCGATTATAAACAAATATGGATTTTGCGCGGGACTTCCAAGCGACGAAGACCCGATTTATAGAGATAAAGAACTGAAAAATAAAGCTATTTCTCCTTCACGAATTTTAGAAGGAGTCATTGATGGCGTAAACACGGGAGGGAATTGCAGTGGGATACCGACACCTCAGGGATTTATATATTTTGATGAAAGCTACAAAGGCAAACCTTTAATTTTCGTGGGAACGGTAGGCCTAATCCCAAAAACAATAAAGGGGAAACCAAGCTGGGAGAAAAAAGCGAATAAAGGAGATAAAATAGTTGTTGTTGGAGGAAGAGTCGGTAAGGATGGAATTCACGGAGCAACATTTTCATCCGAAGCATTGACATCCGGAAGTCCGGCTACAGCAGTGCAAATCGGCGATCCGATTACCCAAAAAAAATTCTCGGACGCGATAGTAAAAGAAGCTCGAGAATTGGAACTTTACAGTAGCATCACAGACAACGGAGCGGGAGGAATTTCTTGCTCGGTTTCCGAAATGGCAAAAGAATCGGGAGGATGCGAAGTTGAACTCAATAAAGTTCCTTTAAAATATCCAAATCTTTCTCCATGGGAAATTTGGATAAGCGAATCCCAAGAAAGAATGACTCTCGCGGTTCCTCCGAATAAATTAAAAACATTCACAACATTGATGAAAAAACGCGGAGTGGAAACCGCGGAAATAGGCACATTCACCGACAGCGGAAGATGTATCGTTAAATACAACGGAGAAAAAATAATGGATATGGAAATGGATTTTCTTCATAACGGCCTCCCTAAAAAAACAATCAAAACGAAGTACACGAAACAACAACACAAAGAACCGAATTTCGATGAGCCCAAGGACATAACACAGACTCTTCTTGAAATGTTATCACGTCCAAACATTTGCAGTTATGACTTCATTTCAACTCAGTATGACCACACCGTTCAAGGAAATTCCATACTTCAACCTCTTCAAGGAAAAGGAAAAGTAAACTCCCCAGCCTCAATCACAAAACCATTTCCGGAAAGCGATAAAGGAATAATTTGCTCGCAAGGAATAAACGCGAAATACTCGCAAATCGACACTTATCACATGGCGGCATGCGCGATAGACACAGCGGTAAGAAATATAATTTCCGTGGGCGGAACATTGGATCATTTGGCGCTAATGGATAATTTTTGTTGGTGCAGTTCAAATGAAGAAGAGAAATTAGGGCAGCTGAAAGCGGCTTGCGAAGCATGTTACGATTACGCGACATCATACGGAACACCGTTTATATCAGGAAAAGATTCGATGTTTAACGACTTCAAAGGATTCGACAAAGAAGGAAATCCAATAAAAATATCAGTACTGCCAACTCTTCTCATTTCATCATTGGGAGTAATTAATGACATAACAAAATCGGTTTCTCTCGACCCGAAATTCGCAGGCGACTTAATATACATTTTAGGTGAAACAAAAAATGAACTCGGCGGAAGCGAATATTTTTCACATAACAAAACTACAGGGAACACGGTTCCAAAAGTAGACAAAAAAAACGCGAAAAAACTTTATAAAAAATTCACGGAGGCAACGGGGAAAAAGCTTATATCCTCATCTTTAAGCCCACAATTTGGAGGACTGATATCAGCCCTCGCGAAAAAAGCGATAGCGGGAAAACTTGGGATGGAACTCGATTTATCAAACATTCCCATGTCGGAAGATTTAAAATCACTAAACAGATTTGATTATATTTTATTCTCCGAAACACAATCCAGATTCATCGTAACAATAGATCCTAAACGACAAAAAGAATTTGAAGAACATTTCAAAGATATTCCATTCGCGAAAATCGGAGTCGTTACGGACGACCAAAATTTTATTGTTAAAAATTTAATAAAAACAAACATAGAAACACTTGATGAATATTACAGAAAAACATTTCGGGAACCTCTGAAAAACGATGGATTGCAAGGAAACAAGGAGCTTCCGAACGAATCGCGCAGCGAGACGAACAATCTGGCTTTGCCAGTTGTGAGACGAAGCGAGCTTACAAATAAGGAGCTGTACGGTGAGGAGGAAGCGACGAAGTTGACACAGCAATCCGCGTTTTTCAGAGGTTCCTTAAAAAATATGCTACAACCTAAAGTTTTAGTCATAACTGGATACGGAATAAATTGCGAAGAAGAAACGGCAAAAAGCTTCATGTGGGCGGGAGGCGACGCTGAAATAGTTCACATAAACGACATAATAAACAAAGAGAAAAAGATTTCAGACTATCAAATAATGGCTTTCCCCGGAGGTTTTTCATATGGAGACGACACGGGCTCGGGCAATGCTCTGGCAAATAAAATAAAAAACAACCTCGAAGAAGAAATTTTTAAATTCGCGAAAGAAGACAAACTTATAATTGGAATTTGCAACGGTATGCAGATACTCGCGAATTTGGGCCTTATCCCCGCTGCGTGCAAAAAATATGGAGAACGTCAGGCGGCGCTAATGAGAAATTTATATGTTACTCTTGAATGTCGATGGACTTATTTAAAAAATACTTCAAACAAATGCGTTTGGACTCGCGATATAGACATGATTCACCTTCCGATAGCTCACGGCGAAGGGAATTTTTACGTTGAAGAAAACATTTTGGAACAAATGAAAAAAGATGATCAAATAGTATTTAAATATGTTAAAGAAGATGGCTCACCATCAAATCGGGAATTCCCATTTAATCCAAACGGAGCAATGGAAGATATCTCCGGAGTATGCGATCCGACAGGGAAAATATTCGCGTTGATGCCTCATCCAGAAAGATTCAACTCATTTGAAAACGAAGACGGCTGGGAATTAAAAAAAGAACGATTGATTCGTGCGAGCGGAGCGAGCGCGCAGCAAGACGAACAATCTGGCTTTGCCAGTTGTGAGGCGAAGCGAGCTTATCAATTACAAGCGAGCGCGCAGCAAGACGAACAATCTGGCTTTGCCAGTTGTGAGGCGAAGCGAGCTTATCAAGAAAACAAGACCTTACCAAAAGAAGGCGATGGGATAATGATATTCAAAAATGGCATAAAATACTTCAAATGAAAATAATTCTGACAACAAAAACGGACTCTCTGACAAAAATACTGGAAAATATAAGTTTATTTTTATTTGGGATATTTATAACAAGCACCCTCTTCGCAATATTTATAAAATATTTAAAAGAAACCGGCATATGGATTGGCTTGGCGATATGCGTAATTTTGATATTTTGCGGATTCTACTACACGGACAAAAACACAGCCCTTCGAAAAATAACATGGGGCGCAATGTCCTCGATAGTTTTAATAATAGGGCTACTGATTATAGGATTAAAAATTTTATCAGGTCTTTCGTTCAAATAAAACCTCTCAAAAAGTTTCAGAGGTTCCCTAAGTAAGAATTTTCCTTGCTTTGGCCCCGTCCGATGGCCCAACAACCCCATTCTCTTCAAGCAAATCAATCAACCTTGCCGCCCTCGCATAACCAACCTTAAGCCTCCTTTGAAGTAGTGAAGCGGAAGCTTTTCTGGTTTCAATAACAACCTTAAAAGCCTCTTCATACATATCATCTTCATTCATTCCATCACTCACGGACACACCATTAATCTTTTGCTTTGCCGCGGCAAGAGAAGTTACAGATTCGTCATAATCCGGCTGGACAGTAAGTTTTACCCTGTTCGTAACCCTTTCTATCTCTTCGGTTGAGACATAAATACCCTGAATTCTCAAAGGTTTTTTACCGGTCGGCAGAAAAAGCATATCCCCTTTTCCAACCAAATCCTCAGCCCCCATCCCGTCCAAAATAGTTCTCGAATCAATCTGACTTCTCATCGCAAACGCGATTCTTGTAGGGATATTCGCCTTAATCAGCCCTGTAACAACATCCACGGAAGGCCTTTGAGTGGCAACAATCAAATGAATTCCAACGGCCCTCGCCATCTGTGCGATACGGCATATGGAAGCCTCAACTTCCTTGCCTGCCACCATCATCAAATCAGCCAATTCATCAATCACGACAATTATTCTCGGCAATTTTTTCACACCATCAAGTTCATTATATTCAAATATATTTCGTACTCTTTTTTCCGAAAGATCGGAATATCTCCTGTTCATTTCCGCGGCCACCCACTTCAAAGAAACAGCAGCCTTCTCAGGATCATGAATCACGGGGGTGAGCAAATGAGGAATATTATTATAATATGACAATTCAACTCTTTTCGTATCAACCATAATAAATTTAAGTTCATGAGGAGCATTTTGATAAAGCAAAGAAGTCAAAAATCCATTCATGGCAACAGATTTACCGCTTCCGGTAGCCCCTGCGATCAACAGATGAGGCATTATTTCAAGATTCGCGACAACAGGCTTCCCTGAGACATCACGTCCAAGAGGCAAAGTCAGCTTTGATTTCGAATCCAAAAATTCGGGACTTTCCAAAATCTCACGCAAATAAACAATCGCGCGATATGAATTCGGAGCTTCAATTCCAACCAAAGATTTCCCCGGAATCGGAGCTTCAATACGTATCCTTTCAGCCGCGAGAGTAAGAGCAATATCATTCTTTAGAGCCGTGATTTTGGAAAGCTTCACCCCCTCACTCGGCTTCAATGTATATTGAATGACAGTCGGCCCAACATTAACTTCCTGCATCGCGACATCTATATCAAACTGCATCAATTTTTTCTTAATCTTTTCCGCATTTTCTCTAAGCAGATCTTCATCAACAGTAACATTACTATCTCCGTTCACAAGTAAATCCATGGAAGGAAATTCCCATTCATAATCTTCTTCACTATCAGGCTTAGCTTGATTTTCAAGAACCACAACTTCATTTTTCTCTTTACCCTTATTAACCACAATATCATCATCGTCATTTTTATTTTCATTCTCATCATAAACAATATCCCTCTCCCCTATTTTTGATTTATGAATAAATATTTCAGGACCTTTTTCCTCCTCATATTCTTCATCCTCATCAAATTCATTTTTTCTCTTTAACTTGCCATGTTTGCGATCATCAGACATTTCTATTTTTATTTTTGGGATTACAAAAGCAAAAATATCCATCAGTGGAACTTCAAAAACAAGGACAAGCGAGACCAAAAACATTGTCACAAAAATAATAGTCGCGCCAATCCTGCCGATACCCAAAAGATCAATCAAAAGAAAATTTGTAACAAATCCTATATATCCTCCATATCCGCCCAAAACGGCATAATCATAAATATGCTCGGCAGGCACTGACAAATGCAAAATACTCAATATCGAAGCTACAAATAAAAACAGTCCAAGAATTCTAGACGCACCAAAACTTATTTTTCTGGACAGAAACAGCATCAAAGAAACAAGAATAAAAACACCCGGAATCACGAATATACCCCATCCCAAAATAGGCTTAAGCATATTCACCCATCCATCTCCTATAATCCCAAAAGCTCCTTTAATACTCAAAACAGTCAAAATCCCGACTGACAAATAAACTATCGCCCAAATCTCCCTGGCAACAGTAGGCTTGATTTTAATGTTTATAGAGCTTCCTCTTCTAGCTCTCCTTCTTGTTCTTTTTCTCACCGCCATGCCCCAAATATACATAAAACCCCTTTTTTTATCCAGCTTTTTTATTTATACTTAAAATATGACGACACAAGGACATTCTAAAACACGCTTTGCTCCGTCTCCGACGGGGTATCTCCACGTTGGAGGTCTTAGAACCGCGCTTTACTGTTATTTATTCGCGCGAAAAAATAAAGGCAAATTCGCCCTAAGGATAGAAGACACTGATCAAGAAAGATTTGTTGAAGGAGCCACGGAAAACCTGATCAAAATACTGAATTATTTTGGACTTACGTACGAAGAAGGACCTATCCTCCAAAATGACAAAATCGTTGAACAAGGAGACAAAGGCCCTTATATCCAATCAAAAAGAACGGAAATATATAAAAAATACGCCGAAATTTTATTGGAAGAAAAACACGCCTACAGATGTTTCTGCACAAAAGAAAGGCTTGAAGAAATGCGAAAAAAACAGGAAGAAAACAAACAAGCTCCGATGTATGACAGGAAATGCCTGGAGCTGCCCGAGTCGGAGATACGGGAAAAATTAAAAGCAAAAGAGTCTTTTGTTATACGACAAAAAATGCCATACGAAAGCATAAAATTTAAAGACCTGATACGCGGAAACGTCCAGTTTGACGGGAAAATGATAGATGACCAGATATTGGTAAAATCAGATGGATTTCCAACTTACCATCTTGCAAACGTGGTAGACGATCATTTAATGGAAATCACACATGTCATACGCGGCTCCGGAGTTTGCGCATCTCTCTCTACTGTTAAATCCGGACAAAACCAAACTTTCAAAAAGACAGGGACATGTGGCGGTCGAAGAATATATATCGGAAGGATACATAAAAGAAGCAATAATAAATTTTGTGGCATTCTTGGGATGGAATCCCGGGGAAGGAGAAGAAAAAGAAATCTTTACATTAAAAGAATTGGAGGAAATTTTTGATTTTAAACACGTACATAAAGCGGGAGCGATCTTCAATATTGAAAAACTGGACTGGTTTAATTGGAAATGGCAAAAAAAATTCCATCTCGATGAACTCGAAAAAATCGCGAGAGAAACAGAGGAAACAGTTGTCATAGAAACAACGCAAAAAGATCAAAAAAACTTCAAATTCAGTTCCTCGGCAAACGAAGAAAAATTCTTGAAATTAAGAGGAGAAAAACTAAAAAATTTCTGCGAAAAATATATGTCGGAAGAAATAAAAAAAGATCCAAGACTCACAAAAATGTTAGTCACGATTGAAGAAAAAATCTTAAGAGAACCTAAAAATATAAATGATAATTTAGACTTCTACTTCAATTTAACAAACTACCCCAAAGAATTATTGACTCACGAAAAATTGGGAGTAGACTTAAATCAGGCGCAAACAGCACTGGGAAAAGCCTTAACAGCTCTCAACAATCTGAAAGATTGGGATTTAAAAACCATTGAAAAAACTCTGTTCGAAATTATAGAAGAGCTGAAAGTAAAAAACGGTCAGGTTTTATGGCCTTTAAGATCGGCACTGAGCGGACTTACATTCTCTCCCGGAACATTCGAAATCGCGTGGGCTCTGGGAAAAGAGGAAACTGAAAAAAGAATCAAAACAGCATTAGAAAAAATTTAATATGAATTTTCAAGACATTCAACAAATAGTGAACCACATAAGAGAAACTTGTGAATGCCTCACCTGCAAGAAAAAGTTTGATACTGACGATATTCATGTTTTCGTAGCCACAAAAAACACCGGAATGTTCGAAATGGTATGCAAAAAATGCGACTCCATATCGATAGCCACGGCAGTCGTATCGAAAAGGACACATCGTTCAATATCCAAAGATGAAGTTTTGGACATGAAAAACTTTATGGGAAAATTCGACGGAGATTTTAAAAAAATCTTTACGAATCAGGAATGAAATACATAAAAACAATTACAATGTTAAGCGTTGCAATTATGTTTTTTTCTGCATGTAAAAACTTAACGAAAGACATAACAAAATCGTATAACAACGTCTTAAACGAGACCTCAAAAACTGTGGACAATATAAATAAAAAAACTGAAGAAATTAAAGATGCCACAAAAAAAATCGGCGACGCGAAAGACGCGATAGAAAAAGTTACAAAATAGCATTTTTATTAAAATGGAACCTCTGAAAACGATGGATTGCAAGAAACCGTTGCTTAAATGCCAATTCCACACGCACGCCAAAGGTGATGGCTTAGAGCAAATTAAACATAGCCCCAAAGAACTTATTGATCACGCGGCAAAACTCAAATACGACGTTCTATCCATCACGTCACACAGAAAAGTGATTTTCAATAAAGAGCTGAAAAAATACGCCAAAAAAAAAGGCATATTGCTCATCTCGGGAATAGAATTTGAAATAAATAAAAAGCATATACTTGGAATAAACATGGATAAAGAAATCGAAAAGATAAAAACATTTGACGAATTACGCATATATAAAAAACATCATCCGGAATGTTTAATAATCGCGCCTCATCCATTTTTTCCGGGAAGTTGCACTTTAAAAAAAGACCTTATAAATAATATTGAGGTTTTCGACGCCATAGAAAATTCCTTCTGTTACACTAAATTTAAAAACTACAACAAAAAAGCGATATCTCTGGCAAAACGCTGGAGAAAGCCAATAATTGCGACATCGGATTGTCACATATTGGAATATCTCGATCTGGGATACACCCTCGTAAAAAGCAAAAAAGAAAAAGACGGCATAATCGAAGCAATAAAAAAAAATAAAATTAAAACAGTTTCGGCGGCGATAAATCCATTTAAGCTTGGGAAAATTTATGTTAGGATGACAATGATAAAAACCATATAAGATGGAAAACCCCAATATATTAAATATTCCGGCATATCAGCGTAAAAGAAGCCTGGCGGCAAAAGCCAGATCAATTGGAAAACATAAACAGCAAAAAAAATCTCCCGCGAGAAAAACAACAAAAAGAAGAATCATTAAACCGGTTGAAGAAAGTATTTTTGGAGAAATCCCTGTAAGAGAATCAATGCCGTCTCAAGAATTATTCGAAGAAATTCCGCAAACCTCGGGAAGGAAGTCGGGGCTGAGAGAAATGAGGATATGCGGCATTTGTGAGGGGTATTTTGACAAAATAAATGTTGCGATCATACAGGTTACAAGCCCGATAAGGAAAGGAGACTCTTTGATTTTCGAAAAAGAAGGAGGACTGTTTGAACAAACCATAGACTCAATCCAAATAGACAGACAAGATGTCCAGCTTGCCAGATCCGGAACAACAATCGGAGTAAAAGTTTTAATGAAACCACAAGTAGGGACATCTGTTTACAAAGAAATATGAAAATTTTAGTAATAAACTGCGGATCTTCATCTCTCAAATTTAAGCTTTTTGCATGGGAGCTCATCAACAAAGGTAAAACCCTAAAAGTTCTCGCAAAAGGAATGATTGAAATTTCGGTTGCCAAAAAATCATCAGCTAAAAACCACCGCGAAGCTTTGGATGCGACTATAAAAAACCTGATAGAACAAGGCATAATCAAAAACATAAAAGAAATAAACATAGTCGGACACAGAGTGGTTCACGGAGGAGAAAAATACACGGAACCAACGATATTAAACGACCAAGCTATCAATGAAATAAAAAAACTTTCACACTTGGCGCCCCTTCACAATCCCCCAAACTTAGCGGGAATATCTGCATGCAGAAAAATATTTCCAAAAACAAAACAAATTGCGATTTTCGACACGGCATTTCATAAAAGCATGCCAATAGAATCTTATCTCTACGGAATTCCATTCAAATTTTACAAAAAAAATCACATACGACGCTACGGATTTCATGGAATAAGCCACGAATTCATAACAAAAACGGCAATCCGGCTAATCAAGAAAAAAAATCCGAAAATCATATCATGTCACTTGGGAAACGGATCATCCATCGCGGCCTCAATAAACGGGAAATGCGTCGACACAAGCATGGGTTTTACTCCGATGGAAGGAGTAATTATGGGCACAAGATCGGGCTCTATAGACCCAGGAATCATTATCCATATGTCGGAAAAACTCAAACTTTCGACAAAAGAAATAGACAACATTTTAAACAATGAATCGGGACTGAAAGGCATTTCGGAAATAAGTTCGGACATGAGAATAATATATAAAAACAGCTTAAAAAATATAGGCAAATCAAGACTCGCAATCGATATTTTTTCATGCCAAATCGCAAAACATTGCGCAGGATACATGGTGAAATTAAACAACCTGGACGCACTTGTATTCTCCGGAGGAATAGGAGAAAACGCCTTCTACGTGAGAGAAAAAGTCTGCGAGTATCTGAATTTCCTTGGAATAAAACTGGACAATAACAAAAACAAAAAATCCGAAACATTAATTTCCGACAAAAAAAGCAAAGTAAAAGTCTTCGTCATAAAAACAGACGAGGAACTGCAAATAGCACAGGAAATTATACAACTATAGATCCACTTCGAACACCTTGCTCTTGCTCAAAACGAACATTCTATTCGCATTCGAATCCACATACAAATCACGCAAATCTTCTCCCGCGTTTATCAAATATTGGCTGCTATAAACCAAATTCCCCGTCTTTATATCTTTCAAAAACACAAGAACGCGACCCTTTGCATCCAACACAAAAAGTTTACCGGTTTTGTCGCTCGTATAAATCGCCACAGGATTTTTTACCATATTGAAAGGCGCGTTATTTACAGCCATATTGGCTTTTGCGCCGGCATAAAACTTGACCACTTCTCCTGTGTTTTTAAGAGCATAAATACTCGAATCAATGGTAATGCCTTTCGCGTCGGAAATATCCAAATCGGAATTTTTCACGAAATAGGCCTCGGCAGGCCCGAATTTATCCTTTGTAGATTGGAAAGAATACTTCCATATCTGATTTCCTGCCGGATCAAGAATATAAATTTTATTTCCCCAGCTTGCGATCGCGGCACCTTTTCTAAAAGCCCCCTCTTCAGTATCCATAAAGGACATAACCCCATCTTTATACTCAATCAACTTCCCCGACTTGGTCAAGAATACTATGGAACCCCTATCCTGAAATCCGGTCGCGGCGATCACGGTTTCTTTATCATCCACAGTTAAAGGAGCCTGAACTTGATCGAGCACAATTTCATACAAAGCATTATACTCAAAAGCAAAAACCCTATCGGAGAAAGAAGAAAAACCAAGAGCGTTAACGTCAGCTCTTTTTTGTGACAAATCAACCAAAAGTTTCGGCTTATCAACCTTTTTAACATTATCAAGCCTATCTCGGGCGACATCAATTTGAATAAGAAAAATCTTCGCCTTATCTCTGTAATAACCGGAATTTAAAACGGTCATGGCATCCAAATAAGCTTTATTTAAAATCTCTTTTGCACCTTCTTTATCGTAAGTTCCCTTAGTTTCGGCTTCGGAAATTTTATTTTGAACCTGAGTCAAAGTACTGTCCAGTTTATCAAGTTCAGCAGTGGTTTTTTGCCTTTGATTGGCTATAAAAATCCCAACAACAAGCACAACAATAACCAAAACCAACAACGCGAGAATTTTATCTTTTCCAAAACCTTCCGAAAAAAGACCATCCCAAAAACGTGAAAACCATCCTTTGGCACCCGAAAAAACACCTTCTCCGGAAACTTTTTTGCCAACCCCCAAATTCCCAATTTTACCACGATATCCTTTAAGGGCTGTGATAAACCTACCGGTCAAAGTCTCTTTTTGAGCGGCAACATGCGACTTGGAAGACTCCAAAATACTCATCGTAGCACTATCTGTTTCATGCTCTATTTCCTCAACGTCATCCTTTGTGGCAGTACTAAACATAATTCCGGTAACTCCAGTCCGTCCCAAAATCTCGGTCGAACCTATATCCCTTATCTCATTTAAAGTTTCTATAATACTGCTTTTATGAACAGTCTTGGCCAAATCGGTTTTACTGATATACCTCAACAAACGCGTGGAAGAAAAAAGCACAAAATCCCCGGACTCAATTCTACCGCTGGCAATACTCGAAAAAACATCTCCGGTAGAAGAAGGCTCATCGCCCAAACCTTCCGTTATGACACTGACATATCTTTTTCTTATCAAATAAGCTTCGGCATCCCCTGTTTGAGTTATATAAAGAGCATCCCCGACTATACCGGCAATAACAATATTCAAATTACCTATATATCCGGAAACTTTCTGCTCCTTAAATTGTTTCAAAACGGAATTTACGGACTTAAGAGAAATTTCAAATCTATCATAAGGATCTCTTCCAACATCCTCAAAAAACACCTTTTGCATGGTCTCAAAGATAACCCCTCCAATCTCTTCCGCATCAACAGGATTATTCTGAATTTCAAGATTCACAAAAATCTGGCCGCTTTTATCGCCATATTCCTGAAAAAGATCATACGCGTAATTTTCCAGAAAACTGCTATCGTCCTTCCCGAAGAAAAGAAATTCATAACCCGCTCTCAGTGCCATAGAATAGACAAAATTAAGCTTTAAACTCTACACGGGAAATATACATAAGATAATCCCCGTACGCAAGAAAAAACGGATCATACGATTTTTTTATTTAGAAAAATTTAGGCGAATAATTTTTCAACATGAAAAAGGAAGAAATTAATATTTCCGACTCCTCTTAACAA
>JACROX010000074.1 GCA_016214225.1 Candidatus Peregrinibacteria bacterium
AAGGGGATAAGCCCGTCTTTAAAACTTTCAACCGAAGATTGTTTTTTGCTCAGCCAATAAGCCAAATATATTACTAGTGCAAGCTTTGCCAATTCGGAAGGCTGAAAAGAAGTGTTAAAAAACAGAAGCCAGTTTGTCGCTATGGTCCCGAAACTTCTTCCGAAAATAAGAATGAGAAACAGCAAAAAAACAGCGATGCCGTAAAGCGGAGTAGCCAACTTTTTCCATATTTTTATTGAAACTTTGAACGCGATAAAGAATGACGCAAGCCCTATTCCAAGCCTTACAAGATGATTTTTGAAAAGGAGATAGCAATCAACTTTGCCGTCGCTGCAATTTGGATAAAGCACGTCGGGCGCGGACAGAGAGATGGATTTTGGCACGCCTATGCTGGTAATCATGATAAGGCCGAATAAAAGTAGGAACAAAACGGTAAGAGCCAAAACGGTATCGGCTTTAAAAGAAATTTTCATAAATTACGGGAAATTTGTTGAAAATACGACTCGAAAATAGTACTGGTTTTACTGAAAAAGAGCAATTATAATCAAGACATGCGAAAAAACTTTATAAAAATTTTTCTTCCGGCGATAGGGACTATTTTTTTGGATCAAATTACAAAATATTTAATATTCAATGGATTCATAAATATGGAATATTCAAAAAACACGGGCATTGCGTTCGGCATCTCTATGCCATTTTATCTGCTATCAGGGATAAACGTATTTTTGCTGTTTTTGATAGTATATCTCGCGTATAAAGAATTAAATTTATCAAAAATTTTGAGCCAAATTTCCATGGGAATAATCCTCGGAGGAGCAATAGGGAATATTATTGACCGTCTGCGATACGGCTATGTGATAGACTTTATTTCAATTTGGAAATATCCTTCTTTTAACATCGCGGATATTGGAATAACGGCTGGAATATTTATAATTGTTCTATTTTACGGTAAGCTTAAACTCCGCTAAGCGCACCGCGATGGCGGTGTGCTAACTTTTAGCCGTGAGCGAGCTTTGCGAGCGAACTCCGCTAAGCGCTTTATGGAGTATCTTCTCGGCAAATTCAAAAGGAAATTTTTTGCCTGTCCATAATTCAAATTGTTTTTTTGCCTGATACAAAAACATTCTATCCCCTGCGATCGTTTTTAAGCCTAATTCTCGCGTTTTTAAGACTAAAGGAGTTATAAGAGGATTATAGCTGGCTTCCATGACGGCATAAAAATTCCTCAATAAATCATCTGAAAGAAATTCGGAAATTTCCGAAGAAATTTTGTTTTCACCTAGCGTCCATGTTGAAGTCGCGTGTATTAAAATCATATTATTTTCGAATTTAATTTTTCCCATATCCGTGCCGATTTTTACATCAAACATTTTAGAAAATTTTTCGGCAAGCGCGTAGGATTTTTCTTTTGTCCTGTTTAAAATCGCGGAAACTTTCGCACCTTCTTTTAATAGCCCGTAAACAATCCCTTTTGCCGCTCCTCCCGCCCCTAAAACAACGGCATTAACCTTTTTCAAATCACCAAAAACTTCTTTAATCGCTTCATTTGATCCAAAAAAATCAGTATTATACCCGAAAAGTTTCTTACCTTTTTTTACAATTGTATTAACGGCTCCGATTTTTTCAGCATCTTCATCAATTTCATCCAAATATTTAATAACAGCCTCCTTGTAAGGCAAAGAAACGGACAAACCACGTATACCGCTTTCCTTTAAATTTTTCATAAAAGAATCAAAATCAGTATCTTTTATTTCAAAAAAAGAATAGCGCGCGTCAATGCCAAGGCTCTTAAAAGTGGAGCTATAAACCAAAGGAGACAATGAATGTTTTGCGGGATAAGCAAGTATCCCGTATTCTTCCGTCATGCGAAAAATCTAGCATGTAAGAGGAGAAAATGGAATAGACAATATTTTTTATTCTGCTAAACTGGACTAAAAATCCAATTTACAAAATGACACATTTATCCATTTTCGACATAGCGGGTCCTGTAATGGTCGGCCCATCCAGTTCTCATACTGCGGGTGCGTGCAAGATAGGACAATTTGCCAGAGCTCTTTTCCACGGAACTCCAAAAAAAGTTACATTCTATCTTCATGGATCATTCGGAGAAGTATATAAAGGCCATGCGACAGATAGAGCTTTATTGGCTGGAGTCATGAAGCTTAGGACAAGCGATCCAAAAATAAGATACAGCTTCGAAATAGCGAAAAAAAAGAAAATAAAATATGCGTTTATTCCAAAAGATTTGGGTCAGAAATATCATCCGAACACTGTCAAAATCGTAATGGAAGAAGGCAAAAGAAAGATGGAGATAACAGGTTCCTCGATTGGCGGAGGAATGATAGAAATAGTAAAATTAAACGATTTCAATATATTGATAAAGGGGAGAGCCGGAAGGTATCTTTCACTTGTTGTATGCCATAAAAACTCCCATGGCATTATTGGAATCCTTAAAGAAAAAATAAAAAAACTCGGAGGAATTGAAGTCGCGGAGGTCGAAAGTACGACATTTAAAGACAAATACAAAAAAATATCACATTTCCACTGATGAACTTGCAAAAAGATATGAGGCTGAAAGATCAAATAAATCGGTCGGTTTTGTAAGAAATAAAATGAAACAAACACGAGATATTATGCATGAAACAATTCAAAAAGGCATTAAATCCACGGAAAAATCGACGTGGGGATTAAGCGGCGGCGATTCCCATAAAATGTATAAAATGCTGAAAAAATCGAGCAAAATGATGGGAAATAAACTTACAATTAAAGCAATGGCTTACGCGATGGCGACGGGCGAACAAAACTCATGCATGAGAAGAATTGTAGCTTTTCCGACGGCAGGTGGGTCAGGAGTCGTTCCCGGGGTTTTATTCAGTTCCAGCGAGCATTTTAAAGCAGGGAAAAGAAAACTGCTGAGAGGAATGTTTTGCGCGTCGGCGATAGGATTGATAATCGCGAAAGGAGCCACTCTGTCAGCGGCAAAAGGCGGATGTCAGGCGGAAATTGGAGTCGCGGTCGCGATGGCGGCGGCCGGCCTTACGGCAATGAGAGATGGCACTCCCGAGCAATGTTTTGACGCGGCCGCGATAGGGCTG
>JACROX010000041.1 GCA_016214225.1 Candidatus Peregrinibacteria bacterium
GTAAAATAGAAATTTTATATAAAACCGAGATCGCGGAAATTCTTGGGAGTGATTCCGTTGAAAAAGTGAGATTCAAGAACGGCAAAGAACTTGAGATACAGGGAGTTTTTCTTGCCGTCGGACATATCCCGCAAACGGATATCGCCAGGGAATTGGGAGTCGAATTGACCGAAAAAAATGAAATAAAAATAAACCGCAAAACGGAGACAAACATTCCCGGCGTTTTTGCCGCGGGCGACTGCTGTGATACCGAATTTAAGCAAGCGATAACAGGCTCCGCGGAAGGTGTAACGGCCTCATACTACGCGTACCATTTGTGTAATTCATCTGCCGCTTTTTAGAGGAAGGGAACCTCTGAAAAACGCGTATTACCGTGTCAGCTTCGCGAATTTTTTTCTTTATTTTTCCAAATACCTCAAAAGCATTTTAAATCCGTGCGCCGTGGCGCCTCTTGTTTGATATGGTTTTGGAGAGTCAGTGAAGGCTGTGCCTCCAATATCAATGTGGCACCATGTATTTCCCTCAACAAATTTTTCAAGAAAAGCCGCGCCTTTTGAACATCCGGCCATACGATATGTTTCAACATCCCTATTTCTTATATCCGCAACTGCGCTATCCATCGCTTTTTTATAATCAGAGTGAAGAGGCAATCCCCACCCCAAATCATCAACCTCTTTTCCCGCTTTCATAAGCTCTCTTCGCAGTTTTGTATTATTCCCCAAAAGTCCCGCGTACCTGTCCCCCAGCGCCAAAGCAACCGCTCCCGTCAAAGTGGCAATCGTAATAATATTTTTCGGATCAAATTTCGCGGCATATGTTATAGCGTCTCCCAAAATAAGACGTCCTTCCGCGTCCGTATTTGTTACTTCAACAGTCAAGCCCGACATCATCGTAATTATGTCCGATGGCTTAAATGCTTTTTCATTCACCATATTCGCGACTGATGGAGTTATTCCGATAACATTTTTCTTTATTCCAAGTTTTTTCATCACCTTAAAAAGCCCTAGGACAACCGCGCAACCCGCCATGTCCTGATGCATTGTTTCGATATGCTGAAAAGGTTTTAAATTATATCCTCCGGTGTCAAAAACGACTCCTTTCCCGACTATCGCGATCGGTTTTTCATTTTTATTTTTTGCTCCTTTATATTCCAAAAAAATCAATTTTGCCTCTTTTTCCGATCCGCTGTTAACGGCTAAAATTCCTCCCGCGTTTAATTTTTCCAGCTCTTTATTCCCCAAAATATTGATCTTATATCCGTTTTCTTTCGCTATTTTTCGCGCTTCGTCGGCCAGATAATCCATATCCACAAAATTTGATGGATTATTTACAAGGTCTTTCACATACTCAATCGCGTCGGCTATTATTTTCGCCTTTTCGAGGTCTTTTTTAATATTTTTTAATAAAGACTTTTCTACGAGAATATTCAAAGACTCAAGATCATATCTCTCTTTTTTTGAATATTTTGTTTTAAGTTTTCCAATATCGTATTGAATCATTAATATTCCCTCCATGAATTCCTCCGTGTATTTCGCGAGTTCTTTAGAGAAGAAAATTGAAATATTTTTTTCTTTCAATCGAATAGCTTCTTTCCCGATTTTAGCGCCCAATTCGCGCGCGATTTTTGAAGTGTAATTTTTAATTTTTCCAAAACCGAAAAGTAAAATTTTATCCGACAAATTTTCTTCGTCCGCGTATGAAAAACCGATTTCTCCGCTGTGTCCCCAAAATTCCTTATTTTTAACAAGTTTGAGTAAGAATTTTTTTGTTATATCCGGATAATTTTTTGGAAATCTATCGAGATAATTTTCAAAAATCGGAGTTATAAGCAATCCTTTCCTCGATTTTAACTTTTCGTTCATTTCAATTTTCATGCCTTTATATTAAGTGTTTTTTCGGCTTTTTCAAGCAGATTTTTAGCATTCGCGTATGTAGCTTTCTTTACAGCTTCTTTATATGTCAGCCAAAAATATTTTGGATGTTCGAAAGATAAAGTTATTTTTTCTTTATGAGTTTCGCCTAAAAAGAATATAACTTGTTTGTTGGAAAGTTTTTTATTTCTTATATGTTTATAAGCGATTTTTTCGCGAAAACCATCGATAAATTTTATATCATCAATACTCGTTTCTTCGTGGAGTTCGCGAATGGCTGTCGCCTGTTCATCGGCATCTTTGTCTTCAACATGACCTTTTGGAAAATCAAAATGTCCACCCGGATATTTTAAAATAAGATAATATCTTTTACCTTTTCCCTCTCTGAAAACCACAATTCCACAAGATTTTTCATCGTACTTCATTTCCACTTTTTTATTTTTAGAGCATTTTGCGCGGCTTTATTTTCCGCTTTTTGCTTGCTTGAGTCTTCCCCTTTCGCGACAAGTTTATCTTCTATGTATACTCCCACCGTAAATTTTTTCGCGTGATCCGGACCTTCTTCACTTAAAACTTCATAATATGGAGTGAAATCTTCTTTTTCCTGGCACGTCTCTTGCAATTGTGATTTTGCCTCTATATGAAGTCCTTTTTTAGTGATTTCATCCAATTCCACCAATATAAATTTTTTAATAAAACCCTCCGCTTCGGTGTAGCCCTGATCCAGATAAATTCCACCAATAAGCGCTTCCAAAGTATTAGCCAAAATATATTTTTTATCTCTTCCCCCCGATTTTTCTTCTCCATGGCTCAATAAAAGATATTTTCCCAAGTCCAGTTTTTCCCCAATTTCAGCCAAATGATTACCTCTGACAAGAGCCGATCTGAATGTCGTCATTTCTCCTTCCTGCTTATTCGGATAATTTAAAAATAGATGTTTTGTCGAAGCAAGTTCAAGGACGGCATCTCCTAAAAATTCCAGACGTTCATTGTCTTCAATGTTTTCATTTCTATGCTCATTCAAATATGATTTATGAGTAAAGGCTTTTTCAAGAAGACTCTTATCTTTGAATGAAATTCCTATTTTTTTCTCAAGTTTTTCGTAATTATTTTCCATAAGATTTCATTACACTGCTTAAAACTCCATTGATAAATTTCGGACTGTTTTCATCTCCGAAATGTTTGGCCATTTCAATTGATTCATTTATCGCAACGACCGGCGGAACAGTTAAGGAAAACACAATTTCGTAGATTCCAATTTCAAGTATCACTCTATCTACTTTCGCGATTTTTTCAACCGGCCACTCTGGCGCGAATTTTTGCATGATTTTTAAAATTTCTTCTTTGTTCGCTAAGATTCCTTTCAAAGTTTCGTACGCAAAATCCGTTTCGTTAAGCTTTGGCGCAAATTCTTTTAAAACTTTTCCCAATATCGTTTCAGGATCGCCGCCATGAAATTCCACCGCAAACATCGTTTGCATCACGCATGTTCTAGCAAGATGCCTGTAGCTCGCCATATTGTTAAGCTTTTATTTTCGTGATCTTATCTATTTCTTTTTGCTTGTTTATCACTTGTCTTCCGCGATATTTACCACATTTCGGGCAAACCGTGTGAGACAAAATTTTTGTTTTGCAATTCGGGCAAATTGATAATTTCGTCCCTTCCGAAAGTTTGGTTAAAGTTTTGGTTTTAAAGCTTCCATAACGTCTTTTGGATCTCGCTTTGGATGTTTTCTTCTTTGGAACCGGATGTTTTGCCATATTTTTTCTATTTAATTAATTTTTTTAGTACCGCCAACGGTTTATTTTCTATATTTTTGGGTAAAGATTCCTTTTCCTCGCATTTGCATACCACGGAATTTCTGTTTTTACCGCAATAAGGACACAGGCCAAGACAGCGACTAGAGCATACTGAATTCACGGGGAAATGCAAGATTATTTCCTGACGCAACATTTCACCAATGTCTATTGAAAGACTTTTTTTATCAATAAAAAAAATATCGTATGCGTCCCTACTCTCGCTTGGAGTTTCAAAATAAAATTGTCTTTCCGCGGATTTGATTTCCATCGGCACCGATATTTTTTTCAGGCATTTGTCGCATAAAACTTTTGCTTTCACGTGTATATTTTCAGCCAGAACATTTACCCCGCCCTCGATACGCATTATTTGAATTTTTCCGGATATTTGTCCATCCAAGGCTATATCTTTAAATGCCGGAGTTATTTCAAAAGAATAATTTTCATTTGAACCAATCGGCGCTTCGATAACCGAAGCGATGTTGAATATAAATTTTTTCATGCGGTATGCTTAATCAACGATTTCTTAGAGAAAGAAGAAGTCTGAGGATATAGATGAATAAATTAAAAATATCCAAATAGAGCATCAATGCCGCGTCTATATATCGATCTTCCGGAAATCTCTTTATCTTTTGGAAATCATAAGCCGTGAAAGCGCTGAATAAAAGCACTCCTATCCCGGAAAATACCATTTCAAACGTGTTTCCCCATGGGATAAATATGCCGATAACGCTCACAATTATCATTCCTATAATCGTCATCATGAGGAATGTTCTCATCCCCGATAAATCCATTTTTGTCGTCCAGCCTATGAGGGCCGTGGCCGTGAATGTCATGGACGTGATGATTAAGGCTTTGCTTAAAAGAGCCACTCCCGATGGCATCGCAGCGACAACGCTGATTAAGGGCGCTATCGTAAGCCCCGTGATAAAAGCAAAAAGAGCGAATAAAAATCTGTTCAACGGCACTTTTGTGCTCCATGTTCTTGCCGTAAAAATAAGCGCGAGTTCAGCTATAAAAAGAACATATATTAATCCCGGCGTTACAAAAAAGTATTGCAAAAGGTACTCGTTCCCAATGAATACCGCCAAGACCGACATCATTATCGCGACTGCAAAAAAGAACATTACTTTGCCGAAAAATGTTGGTTTAAAGCCCGCTTGTTCGGCATTAACATAGTAAGGTTGATTTTCGTTTCCAAACATACGTTTATTGGTTATGTGAGCGCGCTTATTATATTGAAAATTTGCGAATTGGTCAATTAAATGTACGGTTCCATAGTCTTAGGTACACCCCTTGGTCA
>JACROX010000087.1 GCA_016214225.1 Candidatus Peregrinibacteria bacterium
TTAAATTTTTTTTCTTTTCCAGTCCTTAATTCTTTTAATACGCTTACCACTTCAGGAATTACGTCTCCTGCTTTTTGAATTATAACCGTGTCTCCTATCCTTATATCTTTTTTATTTATTTCATCCTCGTTATGAAGAGTTGCGCGTGACACATAAGAGCCTGCCACAAGCGTTTTTGTCATTACGGCGACAGGGGTAATCGCCCCTGTTCTGCCAACCTGCAATATAATGTCCAAAATGTGGCTTGTTACCTGCTGCGCGGGAAATTTATAAGCGATGGCGTATCTTGGAGCTTTTGCCGTATATCCCATTATCTCTTGCGCGTCAAAATCATTCACTTTTACCACAATCCCATCTATTTCAAACGGCAAACTGTCTCGTTTTTTTGCCCAATGTTCACAAAATTTAACAACATCTTCAATGGAATTTACATGTTTGTAGTAATCACAAACTTTCAGTCCCAATTTTTTTAGCGTTTCCAATGCGTCTTTTTGAGTTTTTACCGTCTCTTTTAAATTATTTTTTTCAATATGATAGAAGAACATATTCAAATTTCTTTCGGAAACAACTTTAGGGTCGAGCTGTCTGACTGATCCTGCCGCGGCATTTCTTGGATTTGCAAATTCCGGAAGATGGCGTAATTTTTGTTCTTTATTTAATTCTTCAAAACTTTTTTTTGATAAATAAACTTCCCCTGAAACTTCCAAATCCACGTTTTTATTTAATCTAAGAGGGATGCTTTCTATTGTTTTAACCGTGTGTGTAACGTCTTCTCCTTCAACACCGTCTCCTCGGGTTATTGCTCTCATAAAAGAGCCATTCTCATACTGTATCGTTATATTTAGGCCGTCTATTTTAAGTTCGCACACAAAATCCAATTTTGCTTGGACCAATTTACTTATTCTTTCATACCAATCAATTATTTCTTCCTTGGAAAAAACGTCCGCAAGACTTTTTTTTGGAGTTTTGTGTTTCACTTTTTTAAATTTTCCCGATAGAACACTACCAACTTTACGCGTTGGAGAATCTTGAGTTATTAATTCCGGGAATTCGGCTTCCATGTTGATTAATTCGCGTTTCAGGGAATCTCTGATAGACTCTTTTACTTCGGATTGGTCGAGTACAAAATATTTATAATTAAGATCTCTTATTTTTTCTCTGAGTTTTTCAATTCTGATTTTGGCTTCCCGTATGTTCATAATGTTGATTTCCAGCCTTGATTTTGCTATAATTTAGTGATTAATTCAATGTAAATTGATGATTATGGACCAAAATCAAAATCAACAAATTGATCCTGAGACTCAAAAGCTTTTAAATACGCCATTGGTTTCCGCTGAAACCGAAGACTCAAAAGACAGTGAATTCTTAGCGCTTGTTATGAATCTTATTGCTGAAGGCAAAATAGATTTGCATAGACCATATACCCTATTGAACAAGGACGTATACGACAAATTGCCAAGTGACAAGCAAGGGAAAGCCGATTTGGAAGCTTTTAATGTTTTGTCATCTTTGAGAGAAATAAAAGATTTATACGATCATGGTTTTACCAATACTTTCCAAATTAAAAATTTAGTGAATAAAATACGTCTCACAAAAGAGCGATTGGAAGCAGATAGCGGAGATATATTTATAATTTAAATTGAAGTAAGGTATAATGTCCGATGTTAAAATAAAATGGCAGATACAACCACATTACAAGCAGGGCAAGTTCAAACCGCTTCTTCTACCGGAATTGCCGCCGGAGATGGTATAATTGTTGATAAAAATAAGCCTGCCGCACAATATTTGAAAGAAGTCGAATCAAAATATATTGTTCCCAAACTTGTTAGGGAAAAGTTTCCCGATCTTATAAAACTGATTTATGAAACTGAATCGATGAACGAAGAAGAGCGTGAATATTGGCTTCAAATCATGCCAATTATGACTGAGGATCAAATCGGTAAATTCAGAACGATTCTTATCAATGAAAAAGACCAGCTTGCAAAATTGGATCAAGAATATTCCACGAATGTTTCGTCGAGCGGTATGCCTTCAAATCTTGGAGAAATTGACGAAGTAAAGATGAAGGAAAAATTTAAAGAAATCCGGGAAGGAGAAGGGAAAAGTAAAGAAGAAGATAAAAAGGCAGAGGAAGAGTTGCTTAAGCAAATAGAAAACCTCTAAGGGAACTTCTGAAAAATTTTTAACGAGTTATTTTATCGGTTTTAAGCGGCACATTATCAATTGAGATTGGTTTTGCTGTTACAATAAGTCTTTTCAAATTTGTTCCTACCGGCGTGCAAGTTATTAAAGTAAGTTTATCTTCCGGTGTTTGTTTCAAAATGCTTATATCCTCCGGTAAAACGACTTTTATATCATAAACTTCGTATATATATTTTTTTTGTTCCCAATAAACAATAATTTTGTCGCCGATTACAACTTCATGCAAAAGGGCGAAAACGTCTTTAAATCTTCCAGGATCCCATGGAAAATACGAGCTGTGTCCGGTAATCGCTATGCTGCCCGATTGACCCGGGACGCTTGTTCCCGGATAATGGACAACTCCGTCTTTCAACGCTTCTTGCATGTCTTTTTCAAGCGCATTCCAGTCTCTTCTAAGGAGGCTTTCACTGCTTACCCTTACAACGGGTATGTTTTGATTTATTCTTGGTATAATTATCCTGTTGTCGCTTGGAGTTACTTCTAGATTCAGAGCAGGGATTTGTTTATTTTGAATTTCAGAATCCGAAGATTTGTTCAAAATCATATTAGGGATTTTTGCGCTTTTCGGCTCGACAAGCTGTTCAAGTGGACTTTGCTCTTTTGTCCCCGTTAAGTCTTCGTATTTACTTTTAAGAATTTGATAATACGCGGACCAATTTAAAATTATTATTCCTATTACAAAAATAATCGCACTGGCCAATATTTGTTTTGTAGTGTCTTTTAAAATATCTTTTAGTGTCCTTTTATGCGTGGATTCCTGAATAGTCTCGTCTTTTTGATGTTCTTCTTTTTTATGCTGAAATAAAAACTCTTGTTGCGGATTTACATGAATTTTAAAAATATCGTTTTCTTTGCTCATTTAGGACTTGTTTATTTCGAATTAAGATTACTGGAATCTTATGCCGTTTTGCAAGGTTGACTTTATGCTGAATTTTGATGTATGTTTGTCTGAGCTATCTTTAAAATTATGGCTACAAGAAGCTATAAAAAGTATTTTGATCTCGAAAAGATAATAAAAAATATAAAAGATTATCTACCTTCGTTTAGTGAGAAAAAATTCATGGAGGCTTTTAATTTCGCGGAAAAGGCGCATAGAGGGCAATTTAGAAAAGATGGCAAGACTCCGTATTTGGCACACCCGATAAGTGTTGTGAATATTTTGGCGGAGATGCACGCCGACGAAGATATTTTGATAAGCGCTTTGTTGCACGATGTTCCTGAAGACACCAAATTTACACTTGAAGAGATAAAAAAATTGTTTGGAGAAAAAATTTCTTTTCTTGTTGATAGTGTAACAAAATTTTCAAAAGTTCATTATCAGCAAAGTATGTCGGAGAGGCAGATTGAATCACTTAAAAAATTCTTTTTATACAGCACAAAGGATCCTCGCGGGATTCTTATAAAACTGGCTGACAGACTTCATAATATGTGCACTTTGCAAAACATAGAAAAACCTGAAAAAAGGGTAAGAATTGCAAAAGAAACTTTGGAAATTTATGTTCCAATCGCAAATCTTCTTGGGATTCAAGAGTTTAAGTCGGAGCTTGAAGATCTTTGTTTTAAGCATTTATTCCCTACGGAATACAGCGAACTTTTCCACAAGACCGAAGAAAGTAAAAAGGAAAATAAAAGTTCCGTAAGCAAGTTTATAAGACAAGTTAAATCCGCCTTGAAGGAAAACAAAATAGAGGCGGAGATATATAAGAAAAAGAGAAATTTATACAGTCTTTATAAGGAGATGTGCAGTTTTGGGAAAACGATAAAGGATATAGAGACGAGCGTTACAATTAGAATTATTGTTAGTGAAATTGCGGAGTGCTATCAAACTTTGGGGATTATTCATGGCAAATATGTTCCAAAAACAGACAGATTCAGGGATTATATCGCGAATCCGAAAAGCAATGGATATCAAAGTTTACATACCAGTGTCTTTGGCGCCGATGGATTGATAACTGATGTTCAAATTAGAACAAAAGGTATGCATCTGGAGGCAGAATATGGGATTGCCGCCAATTTTTTCAATCACAACCAACCTGAAACAGATAAAGATAAGAGATATTATTGGGTGGATCAAATTGCCGAAGTTGAAAAAGCTTCGAAAGAAAATGAAGATTTTATTGAAAAACTTAAACTTGATATTTTTCAAGACAGGATTGTAATATTCACTCTAAAAGGCGTGCCTATCGATCTCCCGAAAGGCGCCAGTATTATAGATTTTGCTTATGCGATTGATCCGGATATCGGGGAACATTCATTAAGAGCTGAAATAAATGGGAATGTTTTTCCCGTTATCACTACTCTTAAAACCGGAGATGTTGTTAATGTTATAACTTCAAAAGATGTTTCGCCTGAATTGTATTGGCTTTCTTTTGCTCAAACAAATTTTGCAAGAAGTAAAATCAAGGAATATTTATCCAAAGTAAGTCTTGTCGATAAAATACGAGTAGGACATCAATTATTACAAAAGGAATTTGATATAGCTGGTTTAGGAGTAGTGAATCCTGCTTTCTTTAAAAAAATAAAAACCAGATTTTCAACTAAATTCGGGAGGGATATTAAAACTTTAGATGATTTGTTTACGGGCATAGGAGAAGGCAATGTGAGGGCTATCGATGTTGTAAAGGAAATAAAAAAACCTCATCTTCAGCAAGTTACACTTAACTTAAAAATTGTCGCAAAAAACAGATTTGGGCTGTTGAGGGATATATACGAAGTTCTTTATAAATATTCTTCCAATATGAATTATCTTAAGGGATGGGCGGCACATAAATATGAGGATGCGTATTTTTCCGTACAAATTGTTCTAGACAGCATGGATGTTGTCGGAAAAATATTTGATGAACTGGAGCAAATAGATGGGATTAAATATGTGTATAGGATTTCATATGCCGGAGTTTATTTAACTTATTTCTTAGCCTTAATCACGGTTGCTCTATGGGTGATGCATCCTATTGTACTAAGAATCTTTTCAGATCTTCAATTGATTGATTACCATAGCATCGTTTATCAAATTATCACGAACGCAGGACTTTTGGTTTTGTTTGGGTTGGTTTTATATTTAACTCATGTAACAAAAAAATATTTTCCTCTTGCCAGAAACAAGACGACACTATGGATTTTTGCTTTTTCATTACCAATATTAGCGACCATCCCTCTTCTTGTAGAAATTCTTTATTTTAAACTGGAATTAAGTTGGATCGCTATTTTAATAGAGATAGCTATGGTTTACGCATATTTGGGAATAAGTTTTGTAACCTTTAAAAAACAAATATAGAACACTTGGAGTTCGCTTCGCTCACGTTACTTGCCAGCACACCGCCACAGCGGTGTGCTTAGTTTGAAAATTTAAAATTGACGGTATCTCCATCCTGCATAGCATATGTTTTTCCTTCCATTCTCATTAATCCTTGCTCTCAGGCTTTCACATCACATCCGGCTTGAATCAATTTTTCCCAATTAATGACTTCCGCTTTTATGAATCCCTTTTCAAAATCGGTATGGATTGCCCCCGCCGCCTTCGGAGCCAAATCACCTTTATGAATAGTCCAAGCGCGCGTTTCTTTTGGTCCGGATGTCAAAAAAGTCATTAAACCGAGAGTGGAATAAGCCACTTTAATAAGCGCGTTTAATCCTGTATCTTCAAGCCCCAAACCACTTAGATATTCTTTTGATTCTTCAGGACTAAAATTGTTTAATTCTTCTTCAACTTTCGCGCAAATCGGGATTATTTTTTCGACATCAACTTCCAAATCTTTGGCGAGCTTATTCTTATCAAAAGTCTTAATCTGATTTTCTGAAAGATTTACTATGTAAAGACGCGGTTTCGTTGTCATCAAATGCAGATCATACAATTTTAATTTATCTTCATGTTCAAGATTCATGTCGTCAATTAAAATTCCTTTCTGAACGTTTTCCGTGATTTTTTTTAAAAATTCATAGTAGTCTTTTTTTTCTTTTACTCCTGACTTAGCGTCCGACGCGGATTTATCAAGCCTTTTCTCCAGTGTTTGAATGTCGGCCAACATCAACTCGGATTCAATGACTTCTTTATCTATTTTTGGATTAACTTGTCCATGAACGTGTATTACGTCCGAGTCATCGAAAAGACGAACAATATGAGCAATCGCATCACATTCACGAATATGCGCGAGAAATTTATTACCCAATCCTTCGCCTGTGCTTGCGCCTTTTACCAATCCTGCAATATCCACAAACTCAACTACCGCCGGAATTATTTTTTCCGAATTATATATTGCCGCCAGCTTTTTTAAACGTTCATCCGGAACTTCAACTATTCCAACATTTGGATCAATCGTGCAGAATGGATAATTTTCCGCTTGCGCGCTCTTTGATTTGGTTAACGCGTTAAACAACGTAGATTTGCCAACATTTGGCAGTCCGACTATTGCAATTTTTAGCGACATGATTTTATTTGTTAAGCTCTTGATTGTTAAGCTCGCTTCGTTAATCTTAAAATATCTTTTAATTCTCCTGCTGTGATTTGTCCCAAAGCGGTAGAGTCTGTTTTTTCAACAGGAGCATACATTAAATAATTGCCAAATAAATGTCCAGTGAGTCTTGTAACTTTCCCTTTTTCGCCCATACACAAACAAATCGCTTTTACATCTTTTTTATGGAGTTTTTCCAGAAAAGCCAACATTATTAAGCTATCGGTAAATTTATTCGCGTAACACGCGATTTTCACCGTATCAGCCGATTTTTTTAACATTTTATTTTTTATTTTAATCAAACTTTTTTCATCGGGAGTTTTTTTAAAATCATGGAAGGAAATTATTATTTTTGTTTTTGGGCTTAATCTTCGTATTTCTTTGATAATATCATTCCCTGTTTTTATATCTACGTCTATATATTCAGGGTTGTATCTTAATATGTTTTTTAGATTGTTTTTATTGTTTTCCCATTTGTAAATAATCGGTTTGTTTTTGTGAGAAAATATTTTTTTTAAATCATTATCATTTAAATTTTCTTTTATAGAATCGAACCAAAGCTCAACACAATCCCCCCTTTTTTGCGCTTTTATTAAGCATTTTGCGGTTTTATTTATTGTTTTCTCCCTTATTGGAACACAAATCATCATGTATCTATCAATAATAATTTAAGAGATATTTATGCCTTTATATTAGGTAAAATCATGATTATACGCAACAATTTAATCACTTTTTTGTCAATGATATATTATTGTTTCTTTTTTACTTTTTTTTTACTAATGTTTATAATTTATGTGCTTGGTGACTAAGTCACACATATTATTTGCTAACCTAAAGAAAAATATGAAAAAGATTCTTCTTGGTATGGCGCTTATCGGCACAGCACTTGTTCTATTCTCCGGTTGTGCTAAAAAAGAAGCTGTAACAGAACCAGCTGCTCCAGCTGCTACTGTTGAGCCTGCTGCTCCTGCAGCTCCAGTTGCTCCAGCAGCCCCTGCTGCTCCTGCAGCTCCAGCTGTAAAATAATTGGAGATTGGTTTTAAAATAAAAAATGGAACTTAGAAATAAGTTCCGTTTTTTATTTGTGCGTACCGCTATTTTCCTGTAAATTTTTTTCAGTTAACTTTTGCCATGAAAATTCTAATAACAGGTGGTGCCGGTTTTATAGGTTCGAATTTAAGTAAAAAATTACTTGAAGATGGGGATGAGATCGTATGTTTGGATAATTTTTTCACTTCAAGTGAAGAAAATATAAAAGAACTCTTAAAAGACAAAAAATTCACTTTCATAAAGCACGATATAATAGAAGCATTACCGAAAAGTTTGCTATCTTTAAAAATAGATCAAATATATCATCTGGCTTCTCCGGCCTCTCCGCGGTGGTATCAAAAAGAGCCGATTTATACCTTAAGGACTAATTTTGAAGGAACTCTAAATGTACTGCAATTTATTTTAAACTGTAAAAATAAACCTAAAATCCTTTTTTCTTCCACTTCCGAAGTTTACGGGGACCCCGAAGTCTCTCCTCAATCGGAAAAATATATGGGTAGCGTGAATCCCCATGGAATTAGAAGTTGTTATGATGAAGGGAAAAGAGTCGCAGAAAGTTTGTGCATGAATTTTTTGAGGGAATATAAATTGCAGATTAAGATTATAAGGATATTCAATACTTACGGACCAAATATGGAATTGGATGACGGCCGTGTAGTCTCTAATTTTATAGGACAAACTCTTCTCGGGAAATCCATAACCATCTATGGCGAAGGCGATCAAACGAGAAGTTTTCAGTATGTTGATGATTTGGTGGAAGGCATGATTAGTTATATGGCTTTAAGTGAGGATTTTCCCGGTCCCGTTAACATTGGGAATCCGAATGAAATTACCATTTTAGAATTGGCAAAAATAATAAAAAAATTAACAAACAGCAATTCCAAAATCATTTTTGAGAGGTTGCCTCAAGATGATCCAAAAAAAAGATGTCCGGATATTTCATTGGCAAAAAATAAGTTTAATTTTTCCCCTAGAGTTGACTTGAAAACGGGACTTATTAAGACAATAGAATATTTCAGAGAACGTATAACTCACTAAAATATCATGGGAAATATTTTTATTTTAATCAGCATTTTCTTCAATATTTTGGGGCAATCCGTTTTAAAAATCGGTGTAAATAAATTAGGAGCTTTATCTTTATCCCTTTCAGGCATAATTAAAGCGTTTACTTCATTTCTCGTCCTTGGGGGGTTAGCCTTGTATGTCATTAGCAGCGTTTTTTGGATTTTGGCTTTATCCCACAAAGACCTTAGTTACGCGTATCCCATGCTAAGTGTCGGATATGTTATTATACTTTTGGTGTCGTGGTTTGTTCTTGGTGAACATATTTCTTTGTTACGCAATTTTTCTTATTGTTAAAAGCCAATGAATTTCAAAAAAGTTTCCATCATCATCCCCGTTTATAATGAAGAAAAAACGCTAAATAATATTGTTGAATCCGTAAAAAAAGTTGTATTACCCGACAATTTGGAAAAGGAAATTATTTTAGTGGATGATTTTTCAAAAGATAAAACACGGGAAATGCTTAAGAAAATCACTGATTGTAAATTTTTTTTGCATGAAATAAATAAAGGGAAAGGCGCGGCATTGAGAACAGGATTTTCAAATGCCACCGGCGATATAATAATAATTCAGGACGCTGATTTGGAATATGATCCCAAAGAATATTCCAAACTTCTAACGCCTATTCTTGAAGATAAGGCCGATGTTGTCTACGGATCAAGATTTATGGGAGAATCGGCGCATAGAGTTCTTTTATTTTGGCATTTTCTTGGCAACAAAGTGCTTACAAATGTTTCCAATATGTTCACGAATCTAAATCTGACGGATATGGAAACGTGCTATAAAGTATTTACAAAAGAAGTTTTAAATGAAATTTTGCCGAAATTAAAATCCGACAGGTTTGGGTTTGAGCCTGAGTTTACAGCGCGAGTTTCCAAGCTCAAAAAACGCATATACGAAGTTGGAATTTCATATTACGGGAGGACTTATGAAGAAGGGAAAAAGATAAGCTGGAAGGATGGCATCGCGGCCTTCTGGCATATAATCAAGTTTAATATTTTTGATTAAAGATGAATAAAGGAATTATTTTTACGGTTTTGATTGGGATAGTTTTTGTTGGAACTTTTTTGAGACTCAATCACATTAACGACAACAGTTTATGGCTTGATGAAGGTATTACTTACTACAACAGCAGTGGTAAAAATTACAGTGAAGTCTGGGATAAAACTCGCAGACTGGATCAATCCCCTCCCGCGTATTATTTTATAATGCACACTTATTTGGATTTATTCGGAGAAAATGAATTTGGATTTAGGCTTATTCCTCTTATCTTTGGTGTGTTATCAATTTTATTTTTATATTTTCTTATCTCTGAAATGTTTTCGCGGGAGGCCGGGCTCATTGCCGCGGGATTACTGGCTATAAATCCATTTCATATAGGATTTTCGATAGAAAGCAGGATGTATGTACTGCTTTCGCTTGAAGGATTGATCGCTTTTTATCTTACGTATAAGGCTGTTAGCCATGAGAAGAATAATTACGTATATTGGCTTTTATTTTCGCTTGTGTCGATTTTAGGCTTGTATACACATAATTTTTATCTTTTCATACTGGCCGGCACTGCTTTTTCTTTTTTCTTTTTGCTAATAGGCGCAAAGAAAAAACTTGAAAAATTTCTAAGCGGAATTGTAAGTTTATTTCTAATTTTCCTAGGCTACCTGCCATGGTTTTTTAATTTACTGTATCAACTTAAAGTTGAGAGGTATTGGCTCGCGGAAAATTCCATTTCGGATTTGAAGTCTTACTTTTTAGATTTCGTAAATCAAAATAATTATGTATTTATAGGATTTTTAGTATTAAGCTGTATCGCGTTTATCTGGGCATTGATTAGAAGAAAACCTGCAACACATAAAAAAAATCTTCTGAATATCGTCGCCATGAGTGTTTTTATAATTTTTGGCATTGGCCTTCCTCTCGGATATTCTCTATTTTTTTCTCCCATTTTAAAAATACGTTATGCTGTTTATCTTCTTCCTTTTTGGCTGGGGATAATTTCCGTTGGCATTTATTCTTTTAAGAGAATGACGTGGCTTATTCCAATACTTATTTTTGGCTTATTTATCTACCTTTTAAAGCCTTGGCAAATGCCAAAATACCCCACTGAAATTGGAGAAAATTATAGGGGTCTTGTTGATATTGTTTTAAAAAAACAAGCTCCGATAATCGTTCACAGTCCATCGATCACGCATGTAATTAACTTTTACAATAAAGGCAGGATTTCCGTTAAGCCCTTTCCAAACACCGATGATTTAAGAACTTTTGATGTTTCAAGAAGTTTGGAATCTGAGTTTAAATCATCCGTGAAAGGACTAAAAAGTTTTTATTTGGCAATCACTCACAGCCACGAAAAACCTATGGGGCTTTTGGTAAATTGGAGCAATGAATTGTGCGATCAAAGCGTAAAAATCGACGTGAAAGGAATCAATCTGTATTATTTCGATGAATGTAAATCTATCATTACCTCCGCTTCCTCTTTAATTTTTTCCGAATGACGGATTGATCTGTGTGATCTATCTCTTCTAAGTATTGCCATGTGTTTTTTTATCTGCGAAAGAAGTCTGTCTTTTGTAAAATCAACAGCTTTTGTGATCGAATGGCTGGCTTCTCTCGCGACAATTGATTTGACCGGAAGAACAAGGCAAAATTCAACTTCATACGCGTCATGTTTATCAAATTTTTCTATGGAAACTTTCAGAAGTTTTGCGTCTTTTGCAAACTTTTGAAGCAAATCTTCAATGCTGTCGGCTTTAGATATCACATATTCAACAAAAGTACTTTCTTCTTTTTTTGTTAGATTCTTATGAAAGAAAGTTATTTCCATAAATATTATGGTTAAAGATTTTGTATCTTCATCTTATGCCTATTTTAAGAAAATCACTATTGTTTATATGGTAAAATGTGGTGCTGTAGTTATTCCGTAACCACCACGCCGCCTTTCATGCTTGGGTGAATATTGCAATGATAATCAAATGTCCCTATTTCATTAAACGTATATGTATAAGCGCCTCCCGTGCTCAAATTTGTGCTAGCCGGACCTGTGCCTTTATCGGCAGTAACCGTATGCGTCATGCTGTCATTGTTTGTCCAAGTTACTTTGGTCCCTTTTTTGACCGTTAATTTATTCGGATTAAATTTAAAATCTTTAATGTCTATGGAGATCACAGTTGATTTCGGACTTTCCGTGGAATTATTTTTCTCAGATTTTGATCGTGGGATCAATGCGTCGGTGTATTTTACGTCTCCGTTGTCATGTGAGGCTTTTGCGCGATATACCATCGCCGCCATTCCTCCGCGCGTCATATTGAGGTCAGGGAAAAATCCACCTTCCATGAAACCATCTGCCGGAGTTAAACATAATGAGTCCAGAACACCAAGATATTTTGCGTACCATGCGTTTGCGTCGTATAACAAGTCTCCTCCACTGCATTTGTATAGATTTTTGCCGTTTTTATACAGAGCATCTACGTCAAAAAACGCATTGGCGACTATTTTGGAAGCTTCAACGACATTAATTGTATTATCGGGCTTAAAAGTACCGTCTTTGTAGCCATCTATAACATGGTTTGCGTAAGCTTCTTTTAAATATTTTATATACCATTCATCTCCTTTGACGTCTTTGAAAGGTAACTTAATTTGAGTTCCTTTCATCCCAATTGTCTCATAAAGCATTTTCAAAAATTCAGCTCTTGTAACGCTTTTGGCCGGTTTGAAAGTGCCATCGCCGTAGCCTTGAACAATGCCATTGGCTTGCAGCCAATTTACCGCTTTCAGATAATAAGCATCCGTCACGTCAGGGAAGGAAGCAAAAACCATTTGATTGGCTAGCGCGAAAGTAAATATGGTTATCATTGATAAAGAGAGAATTTTTTTCATATAAAAAAAATTAGAAAGTAAGGTTGTCCTAACAATATCAAAAAATTTCCGTGGACACAAGATACATTTTACGTCAAGTTTTTGAAGCTCCATCGCAGATGAATGTTCAGACTGACAACAAAGCAAGTCTATAATAATTCTTGCAGGAAACTTTCACGGAACCGTTGCAAAACGGGCGAATAAAATAGTGTTTTTTCTGTATGTTTAAGAAAAAAAAATATCATTAAACATGTTTAGCATGAAAAAAAAAACCGAACTGCCCAAAATGTAAAACAAACATAAAAGTAGTAAAACAAGGAACGAGAAAAGGTATAAATAGATTTCAGTGTAGAAATTGCGGGGAATGGTTCAGTATTGACCA
>JACROX010000075.1 GCA_016214225.1 Candidatus Peregrinibacteria bacterium
AGAGAAACTCAATAACAGACCGAGAAAGAATTTAGATTATTTAACGCCCAATGAAATGCTAGCCAAGCATACAAGTGGTGCATTTACAACTTGAATCTATCGTAATTTGTTGGCTTCTTCTTCCGCGGAAGGAATATTTTCTTCTTGTTGACAAGCTCGCTTCGTCTCACAACTGGCGGAGCCAGATTGTTCGCCTCGCTGCGCGCTCGCGCCGTGCGCTCGCACGATATCTTCTTCTTTCTTCGGATATTTCATCTTATCCGGATTCTTTTTCCTGAATATTTCTCCCGCAGGGATGAGCTTGCCTATAATTACGTTTTCTTTCAGGCCCGCGAGCGAATCCACTCTGTTTGTTGTTGAAGCTTCCACAAGTACGCGGATTGTTTCTTGGAATGAAGCGGCCGAAAGCCAGCTGTCCGTGCATAGCGCCACTCTTGTCAGTCCCAAAAGCAGTCTTTCACCTTTTGAAATCGCTTTGCCTGCTTTCTTCAGTTTCTCGTTTACATTTGTCATTTTTATAATATCTACGATTTCTCCGGGCAAAAATTCACTATCGCCGTTTTCCATTATCCTTACTTTTGAAAGCATTTGTCTTGTGATTAACTCGATGTGTTTGTCGTTGATGCTTTGTCCTTGGGAAGCGTAAATGCTTTGTACTTCCGTAACTATGTAATGTTGAACCGTATACGGATCTGTAAGTAGAAGCAGTTGTTTTAAATCCAAATGTCCGTTTGTAAGAGGCTGGCCTTTTGCAACCGTTGTTCCACTTTTGACTATTACGGTTCTTCCCGGCGCGACCTTGTATTGTTTTGTAACTTCGCCATTGCTTTGAATTGTAATTCTGTCCTCCAAAACCGTTTTTACCGTTCCGTCTTCTTCCGCTCTAAGTGAATTTTTGCTGCTCTCTCCTTTCGCGATTATCATTTTCTCTTTGACTTTGTCTCCTTTTTTCACGACCGGTTCCATTTCTCCGGTTAGGGCGTAGTCAATTGAAACCGGTTCAAAAGATGTTACTATAAGTTCCGTCTGTTTGCCTTTTTGTTGAACTTTTACTTTACCGTCTATTTCGGAAATGATCGCGGGTTTCTTTGGAGTTCGCGCTTCGAATAACTCTTCAACACGTGTTAAACCTTGAGTGATATCGCTTCCTTCCGCGACTCCTCCCATGTGGAAGGTCCTCATTGTCAACTGGGTTCCGGGTTCTCCGATACTCTGCGCGGCAATAATTCCAACCGCTGTTCCGATATCAACTTCTTTGTTTGTTCCCAAGTCTTTTCCGTAACATTTAATGCATACTCCGCCTTCCGTTTTACATGTCATAACAGACCTTAGAGAGACTTCGCTTACTTTGAATTCTTTAATTTTTTTAATGATGTCTTTTTCGATTATTTCTCCTTTCTTTGCTATTGTTTTATTTGTTGATGGAATTTTGAGGTCTTCCGCCAGGGTTCTTCCGTAAATTCTGGTTTCAAATTTTTCTCCGATTTTTTCCGATTCCTCGCGTGTTATTTTGTGGATTTCTGTTGATCCGCAGTCATAATCTCTAATTATTATGTCTTGATTCGAGTCCACTAAACGACGTGTCAAATAACCCGCTTCGGCGGTTTTTAAAGCCGTATCCGATTTACCTTTTCTTCCTCCGTGCGTGGCGATGAAGTATTCAAGAATGGTAAATCCTTCTTTTAAATTTGATTTAATCGGAAGTTCGATGGTTTTACCGGCAGGATTGGCAACGAGTCCTTTTATTCCGCAAAGCTGTGTTATCTGTCCCCAGTTACCGCGGGCTCCGGAATCAATCATGTAGTAAATATTGTTGCTCTCATCTATGTCGTTGATCATTACGTTTGTTACGTCCGATTTTGCTTGCGACCATATTTTTATCGTGTGATTGTATCTTTCGTCTTCCGTTATCAAACCTTTCCAGAATTGATTGTTTATTTGTTTTACGGTTTCGGAAGCGTTTTCTATGATTTTTTCTTTTTCTTTTGGAATTACCATATCGTCCTGCGCGATTGAAATTCCTGATTTTGTGGCGAATTTAAACCCGAGATCTTTTAAATTATCCGCTAAAATAGCCGTTTTCGCGTCGCCGAGCTTATCGAAACATTCCGTTACCAACGTGCTCAATTGTTTCTTCCCTATGTTTTCGTTCTGAAAAGGAAGGCCTTTTGGGATGTAATGATTAAAAATCATTCTTCCCACTGTTGTTTCTATTATTTCGTTGTTTACGCGGGTTTTAATTTTTGATTGGAGGTGAACATGTTCCGATTGGTAGGCGATAACCGCTTCTTCCATGCTTGAGAATGCCATTCCCTCTCCTTTTAATCCCGCAGTCATCTTTGTTAAATAGTAGCAACCCAAAACCATGTCTTGCGTTGGAGTTATGATTGGTTCGCCGGCTGACGGTTTGAGAAGATTTTTTGCTGAAAGCATGAGTTCTTTCGCTTCTTCCTGCGCTGATTTTGATAGTGGAACGTGAATTGCCATCTGATCTCCATCGAAGTCCGCGTTAAAAGCGGCGCATACAAGCGGATGTACCTGAATGGCTTTACCTTCAATCAATATCGGTTGAAAAGCCTGTATTCCCAATCTGTGAAGAGTTGGCGCACGATTTAAAAGTACGTAATGATCTTTTGTTACATGCTCAAGAATATCCCATACTTCACGTTTACCCATCTGAATTAATTTTTCCGCGTTTTTAATGTTGTGGGCGTAGCCGTCTCTTATCAGTTCTCCAATAATGAATGGTTTGAACAGTTCAAGAGCCATTATTTTTGGGATTCCACATTGATGAAGTTTTAGTTTCGGACCAATTATTATTACCGAACGGCCCGAGTAGTCTACACGTTTTCCAAGGAGATTTTGCCTGAAACGTCCTTGTTTACCTTTTAACATGTCGGACAGAGATCTTAATTTTCTCTTATCGCCTGAACTGAATACCGTTTTTCCTTGCCGCGCGCTGTTGTTCAAAAGCGACATTCTTTTTTCATTTCTGCATATGACTTCCGGCGCTCCTATTGAGAGAAGTCTTTTTAGCCTGTTATTTCTATTTATTACACGTCTATATAAATCATTTAGATCTGAAGCGGCGAAACGGCCTCCGTCAAGCTGAACCATCGGACGAAGATCTGGAGGGATTACCGGAAGAACGGTTTGTATAAACCATTCGGGTTTGATTCCCGATTTAAGCAAACTTCCGGCCAGTTTTATTCTCTTGATGATCTTTTTTTGCTTTTGTCCCGCTGATTTTTTTGATTCTTTCTTTAGTTCTTCAATAAGGTTTTTGAGATTCAAAGACGCGATGATTTCTCTTAGACATTCCGCTCCGGTTCCGGCCTTAAACGTATGCCCGAATTTCATCGCAAGTTTTCTATATTCCAGCTCCGAATAAACTTTTCCTACTTTTAGGTGCTCGAGGGCTTCTTTTGTTTCGCTGTGTTGGAAGTCAAGTTCTTCAACTTTTCTCGCGAATTCCTTCTCAAGTTCAATCATTGCTTTTTTTTGACCTTCTTTATTATCTATTTTTTCAAGTTCCAGGGATTTATCTTTGAATTCTTTTTGTATGTTCTTTTTGTGTGCCTTATATTCGTTGGTTACCTGTTCCAGCCCTTCTTGTCTGGCTTTTTCATCCACTTCCGAGACAATATAATCCGCGAAATAGACAACTTGTTCAAGTGTTTTTATAGGCAAATCCAAAAGCAGACCGATTCTGCTCGGCGTTGAGCGTAAAAACCATATATGCGTTACCGGAACTGCAAGCTTAATATGCCCCATTCGTTCGCGTCTAACCGAGGCTCTTGTTACTTCGACTCCGCATTTTTCGCAGACTACGCCTTTATATCTGATGCGTTTATATTTTCCGCAATAACATTCCCAGTTTTTTGTCGGACCGAAAATTTTCTCGCAGAAAAGTCCATCGCGTTCCGGCTTTTGTGTGCGATAATTGATGGTTTCAGGCTTTTTAACTTCGCCGTGAGACCACGAGAGAATTTCTTCAGGGGATGCCACGGATACCGTTATCGCGTTGAAGAAATCTCCTTTTGATTGATTTTCCTGTTGCTTGTTCTTGTTATCTTTGTGCATAGTTTTCTTTTAATGATAGTTTTTGAGCATGTCTGTAAATTAAAGTCCTAAATCTTTATCGATTGGATTTTCTTCGGAATCGGGGTAGGGGAGAGGTTCTTCGGCTTCAGCGTGTTTTTGTTTGTTTTCTTTGTCTCCTTTGTCGTCTGAAGGAGTGTTTTTCTCTTGGACTATTTCTTCTTCGGGGACATAGTCGTCATTATTTTTTCTTTTTTCCAAAATAATCATATCTTGCACAACTATCTCGGTTTTGAATTTTTTTATTCCTTCCGGACTGTCCCATGTCCTTGTTTTCAGGTAACCTTCAACATAAACCAGATGCCCCTTTTTTATATATTGCGCGCAGATTTCCGCCAGATGGGCCCACGCGACGCATTCATGAAATTCAGTGGAACTTTTTTTATCATTTCCTTTTGTTATCCATTGTCTGTTTGTCGCAACGCCAAAAGTTGTAACGCTTTGTCCGTTTGGAGTTTGTCTCATTTCCGGATCGCGCGTCAGGTTTCCTATAAGTATGACTTTATTTACACTCCTCATAATTGTTATTGTTATTCAACTGGTTCTTCTTCAAGAATTTCACCTGTTTCCATGTCAATTGTTTCTTTGGAAGTTCCTTTGCTCTCTTTGTCTATTTCGGTTTCGACCGCGGCGGTTACATCTTCTCGCGCCTCCGGATCTTCAATCAATATTTCTTCCGGCGGTTCAATGTCTTTGTCTTCTCCCGTATCTATAAGTTTTACGGATAGTCCGAGACTTTGAAGTTCTTTAACCAACACGTTGAAAGATTCAGGTACTCGAGGTTTTCTGATCAGTTCGCCTTTTACTATTGATTCATATGCTTTCGATCTTCCATAAACGTCATCCGATTTTATCGTTAGCATCTCCTGTAAAACGTGAGCGGCTCCGTATGCTTCAAGCGCCCATACCTCCATTTCTCCAAAACGCTGTCCTCCGTGTTGGGCTTTTCCTCCAAGAGGCTGTTGGGTAACCAGAGAATATGGTCCCACCGATCTGGCGTGAATTTTATCTTCAACCAAGTGATGAAGTTTCATTATATACGCAATTCCCACCGTTACTTGATTGTCGAATGGTTCGCCGGTTTTGCCATCATAGAGGGTTATTTTCCCGTTTTCAGGAAGCCCCGCTTTTTTCAGTTGTTCCGTGATTATTTTTGTAGGGATTCCGTTTAACGCCGGAGTCGCAACTGTGATGTTTAGTTTATTTGCCGCCCATCCTAGGTGAGTTTCCAGAATTTGTCCTATGTTCATACGGCTTGAAACTCCAAGCGGATTTAAAACCATGTCCACATGAGTTCCATCACGCAAAAATGGCATATCTTCGGCTGGTACAATAATTGAAACTACTCCTTTGTTTCCGTGTCTTCCCGCGACTTTATCTCCAACTGAAATTTCTCTTGTTTGAGCCACGTCAACTTTGATTTGTTTTAAAACTCCCGTTGAAAGCTCGTCCCCGTTTTCTTTCGTGAACATTTGTATTCCCACAATTTTTCCTCCTTCTCCTCCGGGCAGACGCAGTGAAGTGTCTTTTACGTCTCTGGCTTTATCGCCGAAAATCGCTCTGAGCAGTCTTTCTTCCGCGGTAAGTTCGGTTTCTCCTTTCGGAGTTATTTTCCCAACCAAGATATCGCCTTCGTGTACCGTCGCGCCTATTCTTACCACTCCGTCTTCATCGAGATCTTTCAGTCTTGCTTCTCCGACATTCGGGATGTCGCGCGTTATTATTTCCGGACCAAGCTTTGTTTCTCTTACGTCTACAGTGAATGTTTCAATATGAACCGAATCAAAAAAACCTTTTTTCACGACTTCTTCCGAAATTATAACGGCATCCTCAAAATTGTATCCTTCCCATGACATGTAGGCGACGAGCATGTTTTGTCCAAGGGCAAGTTCTCCATTGTCCGTGGCTGAACCATCGGCTAAAACGTCACCTTTCTTCAAATGATCTCCTTTATTTACTTTTGCTCTTTGATGAAGGCATGTTCCTTGATTTGATCTCGCGTATGTTTGTAATTTATAAGTGAGTTGTTTACCGTTTTCGTATACGACGGTTATTTGCTCCGCGTCCACGTAAGAAACCGTTCCATCCATTTCCGCCATGATTACTTGACCGGAACTTTTTGCCGCGATTTCTTCTATGCCCGTTCCGATAACCGGTGTTTTCGCGGAGACTAAAGATACGGCTTGTCTCTGCATGTTTGAGCCCATTGAGGCACGGGTGTTATCATCGTGCTCGAGGAACGGAATTAAAGCGGTTGTTACGGATATGATTTGTTTAGGCGATACGTCAATGTGAGTTACGTCATTTACATGGGCCAAAACAGGTTCTCCGTTTTTTCTCGCGGACACGCGCGTGCTTGTGAATTGTCCGATTTCATCCAGTTCTGAGTTTGCTTGAGCTATGACAAGTTCGTGTTCCTCGTCGGCATCCATGTATTTAATTTTGTCCGTAGTATAAGGTCTTACTTTGATTTCTTCTATTTTTAATTTTGCGATTTTTTTAGCTTCCGTTTCGTCTATTACCGCTCCGGCTTTAACTATAATTTTTCCGTGATCTTCAATGCTTTCTCTGACTATGCGTCCAATGATATTTTTCCCCGAGATTTTTATCGTGCTTGCCACTTCTCTGAAAGGAGTTTCTATAAATCCGTATTCATTTACTTTCGCGTAAGTCGCGAGATGCACAACCAAGCCGATATTCGGACCTTCAGGAGTCGCGATAGGGCAAATTCTCCCGTAGTGGGATTGGTGTACGTCACGAACATCGAATGATGCTCTTTCTCTGGAAAGTCCTCCCGGTCCCATAGCGGAAAGCCTTCTTTTGTGCTCAAGTTCCGATAGAGGGTTTGTCTGATCCATGAATTGCGAAAGCTGTGAGCTCGCGAAAAATTCCCTTAACGCGGCCGTTATCGGTCTTGAGTTTATAAGCTGTGTAGGGGTTACGGTTTCCAAATCCATAACTGTCATTCTGTCTTTCGCAATTCTGTCTGTCCTGAGAAGTCCGACTCTGAATTTATTTTGAACGAGCTCTCCGACGGGACGAATTCTTCTGTTTGAAAGGTGATCGATATCATCCGGCTGCATTTCTCCGTTATTTAATCTGATTAAATATTTTAGAATGTGAATCAGATCTTCAACTTGGAATGTGTGAAATTCTTTTTTGTTCGGAGTTTTCAGTCCGAATCTTTTGTTTAATTTGTATCTTGCGACCGGTCCCATGTCATATTTTCTATAGTCAAAAAACATTGAGTCTATCAATGCTTTCGCGTTTCCGGATGTCGCTAGATCGCCGGGTCTGATTTTTTTATAAATGTTTTGATATGACTCTTCCACGCTTTTTGTGGAATCTTTTTCCAAGGTGGACATTATATAATCGTGATCTATGTCCGTTATCGTGTCCTTGAATAAATCCATGATGTCTTTGTCTGTTTTATATCCGAATACGCGGAACAGGGATGTTACCGGAATTTTTCGTTTTCTGTCGATTTTGACTGTAATAATTCCTTTTTTGTCAGTTTCTATTTCAAGCCATGCTCCTCTTTTTGGAATTATTTTCGCGCAGTGCATGCCGGGCGCGGCTGAATTTCTTGAAAAGAATACGCCCGGCGAGCGTACAATTTGGCTTACAACAACTCTTTCTATGCCGTTTATAATAAATGTGCCGCGGTTTGTCATGAGTGGAACGTTGCCCAAAAATACGTCCTGCTCTTTTATTTCCCCGGTTTCTTTATTTACGAGCTGAACGTGGACTTTTAGCGGCGCTTCGTATGTTAAATTCTTGTTTTTCGCTTCTTCCGCGTTGTATTTTATTTCTCCTAGCGAATGTTCAAGGAAGTGCAGTTCAAGTTTTTTCCCTGAAAAATCTTGAATCGGGGAAATTTCATCGAGCAATTCGCCGATTCCTTCCTCCAAAAACCATTTATGTGAATTTAGCTGAACTTCTATCAGTTCGGGGATAGCCACGTTTTTATCTATGTGCGGAGTGAAATATTTTCGCTTGCTCTTGTTTATAATGATGTCTTGCGTAATCGGAATTTCGGAAGGAAAGATAAAGTCTTTTTTCTTTGGAGTGTTGGTTTTTTTCGAGAAGGAAACTTTGTTTCCTTTTTTTGTCTTTGCTTTCGCGGCTTTTTCAGATGATTTTTTCGATTGCGGTTTTAATTGCGGTTTTTTCGTGATTTTTTTTGCTTCCGGTTTTGTCTTTTTCGCGGATTTAATGCTCTTTTTTTGCGCTTTTACTGTTTTTGAAGGCTTTGAGGTTTTTT